>JBCCZI010000004.1:0-87078 GCA_039187815.1 Pseudomonadota bacterium
CCCCCTCCCAGGCAGGCGCGCACGGCCCCGCACGCCATCACCACACCCCCAGGATCCATGCAAAAGCAAACACTCCCCTACAAACCACCAATCCAGCCCCCTCAACGCCTCAACCAAAAAACACAGACAACAAACTCCAGGGTCAGCCATGCCTGCTCGGCCGTCTTGCGCAGGGCGTCCTCGGCCATCGGAGAGCGGCAGATGTTGCCAAGGCAAACACAGAGGATGCGCATAGAGGACCGTTTGATGTGTCGCGGGTGCCCTGCACAGCGCGCCAAGGCATAGCGGCCAACCTGTCCGGTCTGTGTCGAACCTGGATGCGGGCTGGGGCGTCGCGCTCACGTGCCACGGGGCCTGGCGCGTCGAGTAGGGGGTGCGGCGGCTGGGTCGTCGGGCCAGGGATGGCGAGGATAGCGCGCGCGCATCTCCTTGACCATGTCGCGATAGGCGGGGCTCGCCCAAAACCTGGGCAGGTCGCGGGTCGTCTGCACGGGCCGTCCGGCGGGGGAGAGCAGTTCGACCGCCAGGGCAACGGGCGGCGCGCCGACGGAGGGATGCGCCGTCGTGCCGAACATTTCCTGCACCCGCACCGAGACCGTGGGCTCGGCACGACCATAGTCGATTGGCGCGATCGATCCGAGGGGCGTCTTGAGGCCCTCGGGTGCGGCGCGGTCCAGATCGGCGGTCAGATCCCAGGGCAGTTGGTCTCGCAATTGGCCCGTGAGATCGCTCGGGATTTGGTCAAGGGTTGAGAGGCCCGCGAGATGCGGTTCGAGCCAGTCCGAGAGGGTGGCCAGCAGGCCCGTATCGCTCCAATCCGGCAGGCGCTCGGCCAGCGGGCCGCTCTGGCTTCGCAGCCAGCCGACACGGGCCCGCAGGCGAAGCGCGGCCTTGCTCCAGGGCAGGGCCGCGATCCCGCCGGCCCGGACCCCATCGGCCAGGGCGGCGCCGAGGCGGTCGGGCGGAGCCTTGCGCCAGATCCGATCCGCCAGCACCAAGACGCCGAACCGCTCTTGGCGACGAGCACGGACCCGGGCCTCGCGCGGCTCCCAACGCACGCTGTCGTGCCAGGCGATCGCCGCCCCGTGGCGCGCGCGCAGATCGCTCTCAGCCAGTGGGGCGGCCAGCCGGATGCGCCCCTCGCGCCCGCTGTCCTCTACCTCTGCGGCAACCACCAGGCGGTGCCCGGCCAAGGCATCCTCGGCGCCGAGCACCGCGCCGCGTCCGCCCGATAGGAGATAGCGCGGCTCTTCGCCCGGCCGGCGCAGCGCCACCCGATCGGGATAGGCCAGCGACAGCAGCCCGCCCGCATGGCGCAAGAGCCGTTCGGGATCAGCCCGTCCTTTATGGAGGCGCCGCGCCTCGGCGCGGATGCGCTCCAGCGCCGCCCTGTCGGCGGTTGGGCCAGGGCGCCCGGTCAAGGCTGCAAGCCGGGGACCCAGATCCGCGCCTGCGCCCGGGCCGAGCGGGTCACGTTCTCCCAACAATCCGGCCAAGAGCGCGGCTTCGGCCCCGAGCCCGTCCTCCTCCGCCCGCGCCAGCATGTGCGCGAGCCGGGGGTGGAGCGGCCGGGTGACCAGATCCCGCCCATGGGCTGTGATGCGTCCGTCGCCGTCAAGCGCGTCGAGGTAGACCAACAGACGCCGGGCCTCGGCCAACGCGCCATCGGGGGGCGCATCGAGGAACCGTAGCGCCTTTGGCTCCACGCCCCAGGCCGCGAGCTCGAGCGCCAGCGGCACAAGGTCAGCCTCGAGGATCTCGGGCGGGGCCTCGGCGGGCAGGGCGCCCTCTTCGGCCCGGGTCCACAGCCGATAGCAATGGCCAGGCGCCAGACGTCCCGCACGCCCGCGCCGCTGCTCGGCCTCGGCGCGGCTGACCGGCGTGGTCACCAGACGTCCCATGCCGCTGGCCGGGTTGACACGGGCCCGGCGCGCCAGCCCGCCATCGACCACCACGCGCACCCCGTCAACGGTCAGCGAGGTCTCGGCGATTGCCGTGGCCAACACCGCCCGCCGCCGCCCTTGTGGATCAGGCGCAAGTGCCGCCCGCTGGCGCACAAACGGCAGGGCTCCGTAGAGCGGGCAGAGGGCGAGCTCGGGATGGGCCCGGCCCAGGGCCTCCTCGGCCCGCGCGATCTCCCCCGCACCTGGCAGGAAGACAAGCAGATCGCCCTCGGTCTCGGCCAAAGCGCGGGTCACCAGATTGACGATGGCCGTGATGTGTGCCCGGTCTTGGCGCCCCGGCTGCGTGGGCTGCCCGGCCTTCCGGGGACGCTCGAGCCAATGCGTCGTAACGGGAAAGAGCCGCCCCGCGCTCTCGATCACCGGCGCCCCGCCCAAGAGTGTCGAGAAGCGCCCCGTGTCGAGGGTCGCCGACATGGCCAGCAGCCGGAGCTCGGGCCGCAAGGCCTCCTGGACCTCAAGCGCGAGGGCGAGGCCGAGATCCGTTTGCAGCGAGCGCTCATGCACCTCGTCGAACAGCAAGGCGGCGATGCCGGGAAGCTCGGGATCGCTCTGGAGCATGCGGGTCAGCACACCCTCGGTCACGACCTCGATGCGGGTGTCGCGACCGACCCGGCTCTCGCCCCGGATGCGATAGCCGACGCGCACGCCCGGGCGCTCGCCCAGCTGTGCTGCCAGCCGCTCGGCCGCGGCGCGGGCGGCGATCCGCCGGGGCTCGAGCATCAGGATGCGCCCCGCGCCCAGCCAGCCGGCCCCGTCCAGCAGCGCCAGCGGCACGCGCGTGGTCTTGCCCGCGCCGGGCGGGGCGGCCAGCACGGCGTTCGGCCCAGCCTCAAGCGCCGCCATCAGCGCTGGCAGCATCGCGTCGATCGGGAGCGGGTCAGTCATCTCGCCGGTCTAGCCTGCTGAACCGCCGCTGGCGAGTGGTCAGCGCCGGCGCCTCAGCACCGCCACGCCGAACGGGGTCTCGCCCATCGCCCGCAGAAACGCCCAGCCCCCGGCCTCACCCGGGGCGAACCAGACCGTAAAGGGAAAGTCGGGCTTCTTCATCATTTTCGGCTTGAACCCCCCGACCCGGGCATAAAGCGCATCGCAGCGGCGCAGCCCTTGCTCCTCGGTGGCCGCGCCGAGCGTGATCCGATGGCGGCGGCGCCCGTCATAGACGTCCGCCTCGTGTCCACAGGGCTCGGTGCCCGATGGGCTGGCCGCGGCGGTCAGGAAGGCCGAGAGTGGATCACTCGTGCCCCGCTGGGCTTGGGGGTCGATCTGCCAGGGCTTTGGGTTAAAGGGGGGGCGGACGGCCACCTCGACGGGGCGCCAGTCCTCGAACCGCATGGCCAGGCTCCGGGCCCGGCGGCGGGTGCGTGTCTCGGCCGTGAAACGGGACGGGCGCCAGTGCCGCGGACCGACCTGTCCCTCGGCCGAGGCATCGAGCTCCAGGCCCCAGAAGGCCCGCACCCACCCTCCGGTCCCGAGCCGCGCCCGCGCGCGATAGTCGGCCCCGTCCCGTTCGGCCGCAACCTCGAGCGCGCCCAGCCAGAAGCCTCCAAGATACATGTCATAGACCGTGGGTGCGCGCGCCCCGGCCAATGCTCCGCCCGAGCCGGCCAGCCCTGCCACGACAAGCCCGATCAGTCCAGCCAAGCACGCCGTGATGCGGTGCCATTTGCACATCCCCGAGGCCTCCCTTACTCCTGCCTTCTTCGGAACGCTGCCACAGGGCGGCTCCGAAGGCGAGAGGGCGCGATGGCGGACAGCGAGGGTCCGAGCGATTTGGCGGCGGGCATCCGGGCGGGCGAGCGCCGGGCCTTGGCGCGCGCAATCACGCTGGTCGAGTCGGGCCGGGTCGATCACCGCGCCGCCGCGGCCTCGCTGGTCGCCGAGCTGAGCGATCTGGGCGGCGCCACCGACGGTGCGCTGCGCATCGGGCTGACCGGCACGCCAGGGGTGGGCAAATCCAGCTTCATCGAGCGTTTCGGCCTGATACTGGCCGAGCAGGGGCGCCGCATCGCTGTGCTGGCGGTGGACCCGAGCTCGACGCGCTCCGGCGGCTCGATCCTGGGCGACAAGACCCGCATGGAGCGGCTGGCCCGCCACCCGCAGGCCTTTATTCGCCCCTCGCCCAGCGGCCAGAGCCTGGGCGGCGTCGCCCGGCGCACCCGCGAGACCGTGCTGCTGCTCGAGGTCGCGGGCTTCGACACCATCCTGGTCGAGACCGTGGGCGTCGGGCAATCCGAGACGCTGGTCGCCGAGATGACCGACATCTTTCTGCTGCTGATCGCACCCGGTGGTGGTGACGAGCTGCAGGGCGTGAAGCGCGGCATCATGGAGATCGCTGATTTCGTGGTGGTCAACAAGGCGGATGGGGCGCTCGAGACCCTCGCCCGCGCGACCCGGGCGGACTATCAGGGCGCGCTCGGTCTGCTTCGGCGCCGGGCGGGCGATCCGTCGGATGTTCCCACAGCGCTCACCGCCTCGGCTGAGACGGGGGCGGGTCTCGAGACTATCTGGGAGCGGATCCGCGCTTTGGAGGACTGGCGCCGCCACGCGGGGGTGCTGGCAGAGCGGCGGGCGGCCCAGGCGGTCTCGGCCTTTGACCGGGCCCTGGCCGATGGCGCGCTTGCTCGCCTGACCGCCCATCCGTCGATTGCCGCCGAGATCGCCCCGCTTCGGGCCGAGATCGTCGCTGGCCGTCAGATGCCCGAGGCCGCCGCCGTCCGTCTCCTCGACCGTCTGTTCAAGCGCTGAGCCACGCGTCCCCAAGGCCCTGCGCGCCGCCGCGATTCTGATCCTGCAATAACACGTGACCATTTACCGGTCGTATGTCATCATTCTGTCACATAGGCATTTCGCGCTGTGGGATAGAGCACATGAGACACCGGCACGGAATTTGGATAGCGGCTCTCTTGGTCGCCATGGTTGGAAGCGACGGCTTCGCGCCGCCGGTCCCCGAGGCCACTCTGAATACCTATGCAAAGGCTTGTTTTACTTATGAGAATCGTGCGCGGTTCCGTGCCCGCAATGGTCCGACCTCGTTCGTGGTGGCAATGGCCGATGGATGTCTTGCGGCCCAGCGCTCGCTGGATGCCGAGGGGGGCGCGGAACGGCGAAGCGCGATCGCCTATCTCGACCGACTGGTCGATCTCAGAAACACCGTGATCGCCATCAATATGGACCGGATCTATGGTGCCAATGCCAGCCCCTTTGCCAAGCCGATCGCGGGGGAAGGGCGCCTGATGGCGATGGGCGGGGTCTCCGAGTCAGGTGAGTTCCTGATCGCGCACCGCATGGGCCTGCTCGAGGCCTTTGACGACTGGCGCGCGCAGACGACGACGGCCGGGGCGCTGGCGCTCAGCAGCGGAAGCGCGCGCTGAGCGCACGCCATGCCCGACACCGCCACGCCCGAACCGGTGCGCATCGCGGTCTGGTCAGGCCCGCGCAACATCTCGACCGCGATGATGCGTGCCTGGGAGAATCGCCGCGACTGCGCGGTCTGGGATGAGCCCTTTTATGGCTGTTATCTGGCGGAGACGGGGCTTGCGCATCCTATGCGGGCCGAGGTTCTGGCCGCCGAGCCGACTGACTGGGCCGCCGTGGCAACCCGCTGCGCCGCCCGAGACGATGCGCCGATCGTCTATCAAAAGCATATGTGCCAACACATGGTGGCTGCGGCGCCGCTGGATTGGATCGGAGCCTGCCGCCACGCCTTCCTGATCCGCGCGCCCGAGCGGGTGGCCGTCTCCTTCGCCCGCGGCTGGCCGGACATGACGGCGGCAGATCTCGGTTTTGCCCGGCAGGCGGAGCTCTTTGATCAGGTGGCAGCCCAGACCGGCAAGCCGCCGCCGGTGCTCGAGGCCGAAGACGTGCTGACGGATCCGCAGGGCATGCTGCGGGCGCTCTGTGCGGCGCTTGAGGTGCCCTGGGATGAGGCGATGCTGTCTTGGCCGCCGGGTCCGCGGGCCAGCGACGGCGTGTGGGCGGCGCATTGGTACGGCTCGGTGCACCGCTCAACCGGGTTTGCTCGTGCCCCTGGGCCGCTGCCGGAGATCGGCACCGATCTCGCCGCCATCGTCGAGGCCTGCCGCCCCGCCTATGCGACGCTCCGCCGGCACCGTCTCAATCCCCTGGCGCCGAGTTGAACGGACGGACGCCGTCCGGGGCCCTGCCGAGTGCTCATGGCGACCCCGGGCGTCATGGCGAAACATCGATCATCGGGATGGTGGGCGGTACTGGGCTCGAACCAGTGACCCCAGCGATGTGAACACTGTGCTCTACCAACTGAGCTAACCGCCCTCCGGCGCGGCTTTTGGCAAGGCTGGCCCGGTCTGTCAAGCGGCGGGCATGGGTCAGGCGACACCGTCCGCCCGCTCGCGGCACCGCAAAACCGATCGTCGTTAAGTCAAATTTAAACTGTCCTGCGGATAGTACCGCCCTGTTGCTGGCCTGGGCTGCGCCCGTCGCCATGTGACTGTTTCCCGAGATGCGAAGACTCTTTCCCCGTCCCGCCCAGCAGGTGCATGCTGGCGGCGCCGGGGCCGAGAGCGTCGCGACCGGACCACTTGGAGCGCTTGCCATGATCTCGATCCCCGGCGTGCTTGCCGCCACGCCACTCCTGAACGGGTCCTCGCACCCGCTGCCCGCCGACCAGAGCCACAGCCTGCAATTCCCACAAGGCAACACCGGCGCCGACAGCGCGCGGTTCTCCTATGTCACGGGATCGGGCATCACCGAGACGCTGTTCGCGAGCACCGGCGCGCTGATCGCGGTCGTCGAGGTGCCCTGGGAGCGCTATGGCCAGCAGCAGGATGAAAGCCATTTCATCCTCGGCAATGATTGGCGCGATGTGCCGCTGGGCGGCGGGATGTCCCTGGCGGCCATGGGCCCGCGCGAGGACAGCAGCCAGCGCCAGATCGTGTTCCGTGTCTCCAATGATAGCCTGCAGTCGCGCAAGGGCACGGTCAGCCTCACAGGCATGCCGCGGCGCCTGGTGATCTGCGTCTCGTCGGATGGCGCGAACCTGGCCATGCGGGTCTATGCGGACGGGGTGCTGGCGGGCTCTGAGGCCTGGGATGGCGGGTTGACCGGCTTCTCGGGCCTGGCGCTCGACGGAGATGTGCTGCTGATCGGCTGCACGGGGTCGGGCAGTTCGCTGGCCGGCACGCCCTTTGGCTCCGGTGCCACGCGCGGATTTGACGGATCGGTGGGCTTTGTCGGCTACCATGCCGGGGCTGTGGCCGATGCGGCGCTCGAGTCGATCTCGTTCGGCCAGCGGCCCGAGGTCGCCCTGCCCGTGGCGGCGAACTGGCTGATCGGGCGGGAGTTCGAGGACTACACCGCGCCCACCGTGCCGGCCGCGTCTTGGGCGACGGCGGACACCCGCGGCGACTGGGTCGCGACCGAGACCCGGGCCTTTGCCCCCGGTGGCGACGTCACCGTGGCGCGGGACGGCTCAGGCAACTGGCTGGGGCTCGATCCGCTGTTGGACGGCCAGGTCTGGGGGTGTGCGCCGGGCCAGAGCAGCGTCAGCGTGCCGCTCTCGGGTACCGGATCGGGGCTCTCGGGCGGGGTCGAGGCGCGGCTGATCTATCTCGACGGCACGGTTGCCTCGGATTGGCAGACGGTGGCGGGCGCGAGCCTCGGGGCCGGGCCCTGGTCGGGCACCGTGACCTGGCCGCTCTCCACCGAGGGCTGGGGCTATGTCGAGGTGCGCGACACCGCGACCGGCGCGCTCGATCAGCGCTCACGCGCCCAGGTGGGTGTGGGCTGGGTCATCGCCTGTGTCGGCCAGTCCAACATTGAATTCCCCGTCAAGAACACGGTCGGCGGCTTTGGGCCGAGCGATCCGGGCAACCTCTCGATCGCCTTCCGCTTCCGCTCGCAGAACACGGTCAGCGGACTCGCGCCGGGCTCGGGCTCGTTGGTGGTTGACCGGGTTACCGTGGACAGCCCGCGCACCAATGGCACCAGCGCCATGGCCGATGAGTTGAAGCGCTATGGCAACACCCCGGTGATGTTGATCGACATGATGCAAGAGGGGTCGGGCCCCGGGAACCTGCAGGATGACGGGCTGACGAACCGGCTGTGGTCCGATGCGCCGGGCGCCATCCTGGACAAGGTCGGCAACCGGGTATCGGCCTTTGCCATCGAGTGGAGCGCCTCGGCGCCCTATTTTGCGATCGATGAGGCCTACAACGCGCTGATCAAGGGCGACAGCAGCGGCGGCCAGGTGACCTGGACCATCGGCGCCGACCACTATCTCCATAGCTCGGACTTTTTCCACACCACCTCGGTGGGCGTCGCGCTGATCCCCTATCCGGGCGTGCAGTCCCAGGCCCAGGGCACTATCGACCAGGACTTCTCGTGGACCAATCCGAGCGACGGCGATCTCGAGTTCCAATACATGCGTACGCTGAGGGCCTATGTCGATGCGAACCCGGGGTTCACGCTCGGAGCGTCGATGGGCGCTGTGGAGCTGGATGGCGGCCATGCCGAAGACGCGCTGGCGAAGGATCGCGCCGCCCGCGCGGTGCTGGTCTCGGGCCTGAACGCCTGCGGCGTCGCGCCGGTCCAAAGCCCGCTGGCGGTTGGCCTCGACATGGATGCGGGCCTCGGCTTTGGCGACATCCTGATCGACCTGCCCGAGGGCGGCGATCTGCAAACCGAATGGGGCCTGAATGCCGAGACCCCACCCGCGGGCGTCAATGCCGTGCAGGGGATCGAGATCACCGACATCACTGGCTCGAACGTGCCGGTGCGCTCGGGCTTTACCACCGCGATCGCCGACAGCGGGACGGGCGCGGCCCCGAATCGCCAGGCGCGGCTGCGCTTCTCCAAGGATAGCGGGGCCTGGGAGCCGGGCACGCTGGTGCACCTGCTGCCGGGCTGGGGCATGTTCTACGGGGTCGAGTTCTTCACCAATGATCTCTGGAAGGGCTGGCCGCGCGAGAGCTCCGAGGCGTATGGCGGGCTTGGCCTGCTGGTGCCCCAGGGGCTCGGTTCGTTCGCCATTCCGGTCGATCCGGTGGCCCATCTGGGCGCCCGCGCCTGGTTCGACGTGAACGACGAGACACAGTTCTTCCAGGAGCGCACGGGCGCCGCGGCCAGCACGCCGGCGGGCGACGGAGATCCGGTCGGCACCGTGGTCGTCAGCGGTCCTGCGGGCGGGTTCTTCGTCGCGCCTTCGGACAGCGCGCGCCCGATCCGGCGCCGCCTGGTGCAGTCGATCGACAAGGTGCTGGCCGACAACAACACGCGCTTTACCTACAAGGCGGCGGGGGCTGAGGTTTGGTATCTCGACTTTGACGGCGTGGATGACCGGCTCGACTATTCCGCCGGCGCGCTGATCCCGGACAGCGACAGCTGGGCGCTTGGCATGGCGGTGGCCTCGACCGATCTCGGCGCGAACCGGCATGTGGTCAGCCAGGCCAACGGCCTGCCCGCGGGCTTTGGCGATTTTGCGATCTTCCAGAACGTGGCGACCAATCTCGGGCCCTTTGGCTCGCATTGGCGCACGACCTGGAAGGAGGCGAGCCCCGAGATCATCGACCCGCCGCTTGTGGCCAACATGTATTCGGGCCAACCGGACGAGCAGGCCATGCTGTTCGCCTGCGCCCCTGGCTCGGCCGAGCTGATCGGACGCCAACGCACCACCGCCGGGACCCAGGTGCCGAGCACCAGCGGTGTCAACCAGGTCACCTTCTCGTTCGGCCAGTCCGCGCAGGTGCCGATGCTCGGGGCCTATAAGGGCCGGGTCTATGGCATCTTCGTCTCGGATGTGGCGCTGAGCGAGACGCAAAAGCGCCAGGCCTCGGTCTGGCTCGGCCAGCGCTTTGGGCAGATCGCCCCCTATTGGTGAGCCCTCTCGGCGGCGTCTCCGGGCGCCGCCTGCTCCTCAGTCTCTGCCTCGACCAAGCCGGGCCGCCGCCTGCGCCCGCAATGCACGGCATTGCCACAGGAGCGCACCCAGCAGCGCCACCAGCCCCACCGCCGCCCAAAGCGGCGGGAGCGGCAAACCAAACAGCGCCGCCTGCCCGATCGCCTGGAGCGCCAGCACCGCCAGCAGCACCACGGCCGTCAGGGCCAAACCGGGCGCCAGCCGGCGGAGCACGCCCACGCCCCGGTAGCGCCGGGCAAAGAACCCCAGCGCGACGCAGACGCCCGCCGCCTCGCCCGCCAGCCCGATCAGCAACACAGCGACCAGTCCCGCCCCCTCGATCGCCGCCAGCAAAGCGAGCGGCACCGCCAACAGGCGCGGCAGATTGGCGATCAGCGGCTCGATCGTGCGCCCATCGCTGACCGAGACCGTCACAAAGGCTCCACGGATCACCGGGATCGCCGCCAGCAAGCCCGCGAGCCCGATCAGCTCGGCCCCCGGCCCAAAGCTCGGCCCAAAGATCAACAGCACCGCCGCCGGTCCGCCAATCGCCACGGCCACCACCGAGCCTGCCGCCACGACCATATGCGCCTCGAGCGCCAGCAGAGCCGCATCGCTGGCGGCCCGGTCAACCGCCGGGCTGTCGGCCGAGGCCACCACCCGCGCCCGCGACAGCGCCGACAGGAACAGCGGCCCCAGCACCCGCGCCAGCATCATGGTCGGCGTCACCGCCAAGGTCAGCGCCGCGCTCAGCTGGCCGAGATCAGCCGCATCGAAGCGGTTCGCCACCACCAGCCGGTCGCCTTGCAGCGTCAGGAAGCTGACCGGTGCGGCCAACAGGATCGGCCAGCCGAACCG
Source organism: Pseudomonadota bacterium (assembly GCA_039187815.1). Taxonomy (GTDB): domain Bacteria; phylum Pseudomonadota; class Alphaproteobacteria; order Rhodobacterales; family Rhodobacteraceae; genus Thermohalobaculum. The sequence goes on from JBCCZI010000004.1 coordinate 10,693, forward strand.
CCAGGCGCGCCAGGCCGCCGCCCGGTCCCAGCCCAGCCGAAAGGGCACATCATGCAGCCACAGCGAGGCGATCACCTTCAGCGCGCGCTCGGCCAGCAGAAAGACCACCATCGCACGCGCATCGGCCACCACCAGCAGGATCGGCGCCACCGCCAGGACCGAGACCGCAAGGCCCAGGCACTCGACCTGCGCCATCAGCCGGAAGTTCATCGCCCGCTGGACCCGGGCGACCTCGATATGCAAGAGCGCCGGCACCGCCGCGACAATGCCGACCAGGCGGTACATGTCCACCAGCTCTGGCTGGCCGAGCATCGCGGCGATCGGCGCGGCAAAGATCCAGATCAGCGCTGCCGTGGCCAGCCCGCGCACCAGCACCATGGTCTGCACCGTCGCCGTGACCCGGGGGCTGTCGCCTTCGCGGTCGCGGATCACGAACTGCGCGAGACCCAGATTGCTGAAGGCATCGGCCAGCGCGACCAGGATCAAGACCGTGTTGGCGACGCCGAATTCCTCGACGCCCAGCGCACGCGCCAACAGCACCGTGCGGGCAAAGCGCAGCAGGGTGCAGATCAGCTCGAGGCTGCCGAGATGCAGCGCACCGCGCAACAGGCTCATCGGGGGCTCCGTGGTTTTGCGGGCCCTAGCACGGCGCGCTTACCGCCACCATAACCGCCGCTCGATGCGCCAGAGCAGGCCATAGAGCTTGTGCCGGATCGGGCGCAGCGCCGCAAAGAGGCCGAACAGCAACAGCGTTGTCGGCGTCGGCACGATCCGGTGGCCGAGGCGGGGGGCCCATTGGCGCTCCAACATGGCGATGCCCACACGCCAGGCCGCATTGCGCGAGCCGCCGCTGTCATGGCGCACCAGCCAGTCGATCGCATGGGCGCTGCGCCCCGCCTCGGCCGCCGCCAGGCAAAGATCGGTGGCGTAGAAATGAAAGCCCGAGAGCCCGGGCGAGGGCCGCACCGGGGCCAGCGCGCCCTCGCCGAGCCGCAGCACCAGCAGGTTTTCATCCAGGCTGATCACGGGCTGGGGCGGGTTGCCGATGCGCGCATCCGCGTCGCCGGGATCGGTGATGCGCCAGACCGGGCGCAGCACGCCACGATAGCCCGCATTGCCCGCCAGCGCCCATTTGGGATAATGCGCGTCCAGATCGGCCAGGGCCCGGGCCAGCGCTGCCGCATCGTCGATCGGCCAGACATCCTGGTGGAGCACGATCAGATGGCGCCCCTCGGCCTCGTCCAGGAAGCGCGCAATGGCTTGATAGCAGTCGAGATGGTTGCGCCCGAAATTCTGCACCACCAGCAGCGCGGTGTCCTCAGCGCCAAAGCCGACCTCGCGCAGCCGGGCGATGCAGGCGGCGAGCTCCTCGGCGTCGTTCGCGACGATGCCGATGGTCCAGCGCGCAAGTCCGATGCTCGGCTCGCGGCGAAAGGCCAGGCTCGTCTCGTCATCCGCCATGGCTTGACCCCTGTCGCTCCCCCCGCGCAACCTCGCGCACGGCGAGCCGGGGAGCAAGAGCAGTGGCGCCCACAGGGTTCGTGCGCATTTGAAACATAAGCGCAATGAATTGTGTTCTCGGAGCCGGCTGCGCGGGCGCTGCCGAAGATTGGGGCCCATTCGGCCGCGCTCGTCCCCCGGCGCAGGCCGAGAACCGGAGCCGACAGGGCCTCATAGGCTCGGACCGTCGCCTCGGCCTCAGTTGCACTTTGCCAAACCCTAGATCTCGGTTAGCTTCGATCCTAAAGGACAAAACCGGGACGGGGGTAGACGGCGTGATCGGAGGGAGTGCGTGCGGCGCGCGTGTCGCCGGAGCGGCGATGGTGCTGGCAGGATTGTCCGGTGTCGCCGAGGCGGGCGGCTTTGCGCTGATCGGCCAGAGCGCGCGCTCGGCCGGCACCGGCTATGCGGGCGCGAGCGCCCTGGCCGGCGGGCCCGACACGGTGCACTACAACCCCAGCGGCATGGCCTTTCTCGAGGGGCGCATTCTCTCCTCGAGCGCGGATCTCCTCTTTCCCCGCAGCGATTTCGAAGATGGCGGCTCGACCGATGTGCTGGGCCTGCCCCGGCTCGGGCGCAATGGCGATGGCGGCGAGTTCGGCATTGTGCCGAGCGGTTATGCGATCCTGCCGCTCGGCCCCGATTTCCGGATCGGGTTCTCGCTGAACGCACCCTATGGGCAGAAGACCGACTATCCGAGCGACTTCATCGGGCGCTATGAGGCCGGGCTCTCCGAGTTGCTGGTGATCGATGCGGGCATCGCGCTGTCGGCCAAGCTGACCGAGAACATCGCCGTCGGTGGCGGCTTCAACTTTGTCTATGCCGAGACGGTGCTGACCAATGCGGTGGATTTCGGCGCGATCTGTCTCGGCGCCATCGGGGCCCAGTGCCTGGATATCGGCCTCGCGCCTCAGCAGGCGGACGGGCGCGCGCGGCTCGAAGCGGATGGCTTCTCGACCAATTTCTCGCTCGGCGTGATGGGGAGCTGGGACTGGGGCCGGCTCGGGCTCGCCTTCCGCGCGCCGCTGACCATCGGGCTGGCCGGCGATGCGGAGTTCTTCGTGCCGGACGCGGCGCAGTTCCTCACCGCCTCGGGCGCCTTTGCCGACACCGGCGCCAGCGCCGATTTCGACCTGCCCGCGACGATCAGCCTTGGCGCCGCGATCAACGCGACCGACGAGCTGACGCTGCTTGGCCAGGTGATCTGGACCGGCTGGAGCATCGTGGACGAGACGGTGGTGGTCTATCAAAACCCCGCCCAGCCGGACACGGCCCTGGTCTCGAACTACGACGACAGTTTCTATGTCTCGGTGGGGGCGACCTATGACGTCTCCGAGCGGCTGACCCTGCGGGGCGGGGTCGCCTATGACGAGACGCCGCTCGACGGGGCCTTCCGCACCCCGCGCCTGCCGGGCGAGAGCACGGTCTCGATCGCCGTCGGGCTCGGCTATCAGCTGACCGAGAGCGTGGCGCTCGACATCGCCTACCAGCATTTCTTCTTTCAGACAGCCGATTTCGATTTCAGCGACCCGGCGGCCGGGCAATTGGTTGGCAGCACCGACAACGCCTCTGATGTGGTCAGCCTGCAGCTGAGCTGGACGTTTTAGGCGCCGCCCGCGGCGGCACGGCAAAGGGGGGCAGAATGCCCAAGACAAAGATCGCCGTCCTCGGCGGTGGGATCGGTTCGCTGTCGGCGCTGCTGCAGCTGACCCAGGACCCGGCGGTGCGCGAGGGCTATGAGATCACGCTCTATCAGCTCGGCTGGCGTCTGGGCGGCAAATGCGCCAGCGGCCGCGACGTGAGCCATCCCCCGGCGGCACGCGTGTACGAGCACGGGCTGCACATCTTTGCGGGTTTCTACTACTACGCCTTCAACATGCTCAAGGACTGCTATGCGACGCTCGACGGCGCGGGCGGGGTGCCGGGCAGGGACGTCTATGACGCCTTCCGCCCCAAGAACAAAGTCGTGCTCTATGAGCGGGTGGACGGCAAGCAGATCCCCTGGCCGATCGAGTTCCTGGCCATGCCGGGTGCGCCGAGCGATCCGCCCGTGGTGCCCACGGTGCCCGAATACATCGAGTCGCTGATCGAGGCGATTTTTTTGCATCTGATCGGGGGGGATGGCCGGCATGCCTCGGTGAGCGAGCAGGCTCCGCTTGCCTCGATCGAGAGCGCGCCCAAGGGCATCGCCGAGCGGCTGCGCGATGCGGCCGAGGCGCTCGGCACCTCGGTCGTGCACCGCCTGTTCGATCCCAAGGCGCCGGTGCCGGACGAGCCGCACGCCCAGGCCCATCACCGCCTCCACCAGGCGCTGCTGCTGGCCCGCCACGGCGCCCAGGGCACGTCCGTCGAGGACGGCCATCAGCCTGCCATCGTCACGCTGCTCGACCATGCGGCCAACGACCTCAAGGCCGCCTCCAAGGTCTTTGGCAGCTCTGACTGGTTCCGCCGCCTGACCCGCGGGGTGAACCTGGCGCGCGCGGTGGTGGCCGGCTTCTACGGCGACCAGGTGGCGACCCGCGGCTTCGACCCGCTGGATGACGAGGAGCTGAAGGACTGGCTCCGCCGCTGGGGCGCCTGGGAGGAGACCGTGGAGTGGGCCCCGGTCGATGCGGGCTATGACTATGCCTTTGCCTATTGCGAGGGCGACGAGGCCAGGCCCTCGCTCGGCGCCGGCACCGGCTTGCGCGGCTTTATGCGGCTGCTGTTCGCCTATAAGGGCGCGCTGTTCTGGGAGATGGAGGGCGCCATGGGCGAGACCGTCATCCTGCCCATGTACCAGGTGCTGCGCCAGCGCGGCGTGCAGTTCCGCTTCTTCCACCAGATCACCGATCTTGCGCTCTCCGAGGACGGCCAGGCGGTCGAGCGCATCACCATCTGCCGCCAGGCCGAGGTGAAGCCCGGCGGCGATCCCCAGCTCGGCGGCTATGACCCGCTGATCGATATCGGCGAGGCGGGGCTGAAGGCCTGGCCCTCCGAGCCGCTCTGGGACAGCCTGGTGAACGGCGACGCGCTGAGGGGCATCGATTTCGAATCGCCCTGGTCGCCAAACCCCGATGCGACCGAGATGCATCTCAGCCGCGGGACGGATTTCGACCAGGTGATCTGCGGCATCTCGGTGGCCGAGCTCGCGCGCGTCAGCGGCGGGCTCTCGGCGGCCAGCCCGCGCTGGAAGCAGATGGTCGAGGGCATCCAGGTCTCGCGCACCGTCGGTCTGCAGATGTGGACCCGCTTTGCGGTTGGCGAAGATGGCGGCGGGGATGGCGGCGCGGGAGGCGGGTTCGCGTGGCCGGACCGGGTCTCGACCCGCACGGACCAGCCGCTCAGCACCTGGTCGGACATGACCTTCCTGCTCTCGCGGGAGTTTTGGCCGCCCGAGGATCCGCCCAAGGGGCTCTATTATTTCTGCGGCCAGATCGCGGGGGCTGCCGAGCCGCCGGATTTCTCGGACCCCACGGCGCCGGAGAGGGCGCTGGACGAGGCACGCGAGGAGAGCAAGCGCTGGCTCCGCGACAACACCGCGATGATCATGCCGAACAAGGCGGTGCCGGGCACGCCGCTCGGCCTCGACCCGGCGGGGCTCTTCGTCGATGACGGCTCGACCGGCGAGGCGCGGTTCGACTGGCAGTACACCCGCGTGAACATGGCGCCAACCGAACTCTATGTGCAATCGGCCCCCGGCACCTTTTCGAATCGCCTGCGCGCCAACGAATCCGGCTTCGAGAACCTCTGGCTCGCCGGCGACTGGACCCGCAACGGCATCAATGCGGGCTGTGTCGAGGCCACGGTCATGAGCGGCATCCAATGCGCCAACGCCATGCTAGGCGATCCGTCGCCGATCGACGGCGAACGGGATGTGTGATGGGATGTGACGCTGTGTGATGCCCCAGGTCGAGGCGACAGGCAGCGCGGAGGCGCCCCAGCGTTCAGAGGTCCGTGAGGCCGAGGGCGTCTATCTGATCGCGGACATCGTCGGCTCGTCGCGCATCTGCAACCGCTTGGTCGAGACCGAAGGGCGCCGCGCCGCGGACCGGCTCTCGACGCTGATCAACGCCTCGTTCGGCCCCTTGATCGGGCTGGTGAGCCTCACGGCCGGGCGGGTGCTCGACACAGCGGGGGACTCGCTCCATGCCGTCTGGCTGCCCGGGGCGGGGGAGGCGCTGGACATGCAGCTCGCGGCCGTCGAAGCGGCGGCCGAGAGCGCCATGGCCGCCCTGGCGGGCCCGCCCGGCGACACGCAGATCCCGGTCGAGGCGCGCATCGGCATCGGCACCGGGCGCCTGGCCATCGGCGAGTCCGGGACCTCGGGCATCGCCTCGGTCATCTCGGGCTCGGCGATCATGAACGCGCTCCAGGCGCTTGCCGAGGTCGAGCCCGGCGAGGTCCGGGTCATCCGTGGCGATGGCCTCGCTGGCGAAGGGCTCGACATCTCGGCGCTGCCCTCGCGGCTCGGCATCTTCGGCAGCGCGCCCGGCGTGATCGATCCCGATGGAGAGACCCGGGCGCTGTCGGTCATGTCGGTGGAGCTGGCGGCGGCGGGGGAGGCCTTTGCCCTGCCGGTCGAGCGGCTCGAGGCGCTGGCCGCGGCCGCCGAGCGTGCGCTGACGCCCCATGGCGCGGTGTTCGAGACCCCGATGCTCGACGAAAAGGGCCTGACGCTGAAGGCGTTTTTCGGGCTGCACGGCGAGGGCGAGGCCCGCGGGCGGCCCGAGGTCTTTGCCGCTCTCGACGCGCTGACGGCCGAGCTCGGCGCGCTGGGGGCAGCCGTGCGCGTGGGCGTGGCCACGGGGCGGGTCTTTCTCGGGGTCTTCTCGATCGCGGGCGAGACGCGGCCGCAATGCTTTGGCTTGCCGCTCGTGGTCTCGACCCGGCTGATGGAGGCGGCGGGCAGCCATGCGCTGCTCGATGGCGAGACCGCGCGCCTGGCCGGTCTGGCCGAGCGGATGGCAACCCCGCTCCCGCCCGCCCTGCTGAAGGGCACCCATACGGATATCGCGGTCTCGGCGCTTGGCCCGAGGCGGGCGCCGGGCAGCCTTCCGGGCGCTCGCACGGGCTCGGGGCAGGGCGCGCCGATTGGGCGCGAGGACGAGCTCGCCCGGATCGCCGCCTTCATCGCCCGGCCCGAGATCGGGCGCGCCCTCTTTCTGCGGGGCGGCGCAGGCAGCGGCAAATCCGAGCTGCTCCGCCACGCCCATGCGGCGGCTCGCGCGGCCGGGGCCACCGTCGTCCCGCTGGCGCCGCGCTCCTATCCCTACGACGGCTATCTCTCCGCCTGGGCCGAGGCGCTGGGCACGCTCTTGCCGGGCGAGCCGCCCGTCGGCCCCGAGGCCGGCGCGGATCCGGCGGGGGAGGCGGACCCGGCCGCCCGGCTCGACCAGCTGACCCTGGCGCTGGTCGAGCGCTTTGCCGAGGCGGCGCCCGTTCTGGTGGTCGACGATGCGCACCGGCTTGATGAGGCCTCGGCGCGCCTGGCCATCCGCCTCTGGCGTGCGGTGCCGGGCCTGCGGGTGGTCGCCGCCTATGACAGTGCCGCCGAGGCGCGGATCGAGCCCTGGCTTCGGCGGCTCTTGGTAGGGGACGATGCCTATCTCGATCTTGGCGGGCTGTCGCTCGAGGCCACCCGGGCTCTGCTCCTCGACCGGCTGGGGGTGGAGGAGATCGCCGAAGACACGCTGGCCCGGATCCATGCGCTCTCGGACGGGATGCCCGATGCGGTGCTGGCGATCGGCCGCTCGGCCCGGGCGGGGCTCTCGCGCTATGCCCAACGGTCGAGCGACCGCGCGCTCGGGCCCGAGGCCGAGGAGGTGGATCTGCCGCTCAGCGTCTCGGAGGCGGTGGAGCAGGCGATTGGACGCCTCGGTCCGGCGGCGCGCCGGGTGCTCAAGATCGCAAGCGCGGCGGGGCAGGCGCTCGATCCCGATCTGCTGGTGCGCGCCGGGGCAGGCTCGGCCGGCGAGGTGGCCGATGCGCTCGAGACCGCCCGGGCCGCCGGCTTGGTCGAGCGCCGGGCCGGACCGCGGGGCGGGGCGCTCTATGCCTTCCGCTCCGAGCGGCTGCGCAATGTCGCATACGGCATGATGGCCGAGGCAACGGCGCGCGAGGCCCATGCGGCGCTGGCCGAGGCCATAGCCGCCACTCCGGTCCGAGACGGGCGCGCGCGCGATGCGGCCATGGCCTATCACTGGTCGCGCACCGAGGACCGCCGCCAGGCGCTCCGCCATCTGTCGCGCGCAGCACTCGGCGCCTGGCGGCGGGGCGAGTATGCAACGCTCCTGCCCTGGCTCGAGCGGGCGCTCAGCCTGGCGGAGGCGGGGCGCACCGACCCCAGCGCACCCCGCGTCTCGCCGTTTCGCGAGGCATTCTGGTGCGCCGTCACCGCGGATGCTCAGATCCAGCATGGCAATCTCGAGCGGGCGAGTGCGCTCTGCCGCCGCGGGCTCGGGCTGCTTGGCGACCGGGCGGCCGGCGGGCCTTGGGGGTGGATCGGCCAGGGTCTGCGCGCCTCGGCCCGCTTGGCCACAGGACGCCTGGCCCGCCGCCCCCCGGGGATTGCGCAACGCGCACAGTACGAGCTCAAAGGGCTGCTCTACGGCCATCTCTGCAGCTGCCTCTATTTCCAGTCCGATGAGCTTGGGATGCTTGCCACGGCCCTTGAGGCCTCGGACCAGCGCGAGCGCACCGGCACACCGGCGGGCATGGCGATGCCCGATGCGGTGCTGGCCTATGCGGCGGGCGTGTCTGGGGTGGGCGGGCTGTCGCGCTGGTTCGCGGGGCGCACCCGGCGGATCGGGGCGCCCGAGGATCCCGAGCTCGGCCTGCAGTACAGCCTTGGGACCGAGGCGCTGGTGGCCCTGGCGCTTGGTCGCCTCGGCGAGGCCGAGCGCCATATCCGCATCGCCGTCGATCTGGCCGACAAGCGCCGCGACCGCAACTCTGCCGCCATGGCGCGGACCATCCTGGGGCTGCTGCTCCATCATGCCGGGCGGTTCGACGAGACGGCGGCGGCCTTTGACGAGCTCGGACGGCGCGCCCGGCTCGAGGGGAATGACCAGCATTTGGCATGGAGCCTCTATGCCGAGGCCTCGGCCTTCCTGTCGCTCGGGCGCACCGAGGAGGCCTGGCGCCGGCTGACCACCGTCGAGCCGCTGATCGCGCTGGTGGACGACGATCTTTCCAAGTTGAACTACACCGCGATCCGGGCGCAGGCGGCGCTCGAGCGGGGCGAGGTCGAGGCCGCCGCCGAGTGGGCAGCCAAGGCGCACGCGCTCGCCGCGGCCACCCCGCTCAACAATTGGGGCTCGTTCGAGGGGTTCTTCACCAGCACCGAAGTGACGCTCAGCCTCGCCGCAGCGGCCAACGGCGAGGCGCGCGCCGCCATCCTGGCCGAGGCGCAGAGCGGGTTGGCCATCGCGGCCAAATTCGCCGCCCGCTACGCCTTTGCGCGCCCGCGGCTCGGCCAGCACCGCGCCGTGCTGACGGCGCTGTCTGGCGGGCTGGGGGCGCCGAGCCATCTCGACCGGGCCGCCGACCGAGCCCGCCGCTATGGCATGGCCTATGAGCTTGCCCGGATCGACGCGCTCCGCACCCGGCTCGGCCGCAGCGACGCGGTGCGCGCCGCGGCCGCCCGCGTCGCGCGCGACGGCTTGGCCCGCCTGCGAGCCCAGCCGATCGGGCTCGCCCGGCTCGACCTCCCGCTCCCCGGATCCGCGCCGCGCCGATCCGCCCTCTCGCCAGAAGGATCCCGCTGATGACGCTTCCCCCTTACGCGCTGTTGCCCAACCGCTCAGTGGGGCTCGGTCCTTATGTGCAACGCGATGGTCGGCTCCACACCTTTTGCATCGATGGCGACATCAAGAAGATCAACAGCTTTCTCGACCAGATGTTCGCCGAGCCTTCGGGCGGGGCCGTGGCCTATGAGGCGCTGACCCACAAACTCTTCGTCTCCTTCGCCTATTTCCCCTCGGTGCGGGCCGACAACCCGATCGACCGGGACCGCGGTGTGGTGCCCGAGGGCGACGGTGCGCTGTGGGCGCTGGCCAAGGTCAAGGGCTCGATCCTGGATATGCGCTGGATCCCGCTCTTTCTCTTCGTCGATGCGGGCTCGGCCATGAGCACGGGGCGCGAGGTCTACGGGTTTCCCAAGCAGATGGGCCGCTTCGAGATGCCGACCGGCGCGCCGCCCTCGGATGGCCCCTTTCGCGTCTCGGCCATGGTCATGGACCCATACGCCTATGACACGGTCAGCACCTGGAAGCCGATCTTTTCCTTTGAGAAAGAGCGGGATGGCGGGCTGATCGACCGGATCGAGAATTTTGGCGAGGCGCTGCTCGGGCGTCTTGGCGACAGTCTGCACGGCATCACGCCCGAGGCGCTGCAAAAGGCGCTGGGCGGGCGCTCGCTGTTGTTCGACCTGCCGGTCACCATGGCGTTTCTCAAGCAGTTCCCCTCGGCGGCCGATCAGACGCGGGCCTGCTTCCAGTCGATCGTCGAGGCGGATGCCCGCACGCTCAAGGTCCATGACGCCGGCTGGACGGCGACGCACTATAAGGGCCAGGTGTTCTCCTATGACAGCCACCCCTTTGCCGAGACGCTGGGGGTGCCCGAGGGCGAGATGTCCGTGGGCCACGCGCTCTATGCGCGGTTCGACTTCGAGATGGAGCTCGGCAAGGACGTCTGGATCGCCAACGGCGGAGCCTAGCTGGCAAGCCTGCGCAGGCGCCGTGCGACGCGGGTGGCGAGCGAGGGCCGGCGCCGGGGCGGGGCGCCAAAGGCCGCGAGCAGAAAGGCCGGGGCCTCCTGCACTCGGGCGGGGTCGCGGCGGTGATGCACCAGCGCCTCGACCGTGGCCGGGTCGAGGGCGGCGGCGGCGATCTTGCCCATCTGCGCGCAGTGGGCCTCCCAGGCCGCGCGCACCACGGCGGGGGGCTGGCGTTCCCATTTCGCATGGGTGTTGGTGCCGTGCAGGCGCTTGATATAGAGCGGCTCGGGCACCCGGCGGAGCTCTCCGTGCACGGCCTTTTGCATCATCCACAGCGTGTCGGCCCACAGGTCCTGATCTTCGCAGAGGCGGAGCCCGTGGCGCACCAGATCCGCCTGGCGCAGCACGGCGCGGTAGCTGATGCCGTTATAGCGGTCGCGCATCACGGTGCGGAGGCGCTCGGCGACCGTCCCGCGCACCTCGCTGGCGGGGAAGGCCCGGCGGCGCGCAAAGCGCTGGTCGCTGCGCACCGAGAGATCGCTATAGGCGGCGATCGCTTGGGGCTCGGCTTCGAGCAGCGCCACGCAGCGCTCCAGAAATCGGGGCGCGAGGGCATCGTCATGGGGCAGGATCATCGCATAGGGGCCCTGCGCCGCAGACAGCACGAAATTGCTGTTGCGCACCCAGCCCAGCCGCTCGGGCGGCTCGAGAAGCCGGATCCGCCCCGCCGCGTGCAGCCGCTCGAGCGTCGGGGAAGCCGCGCCACCGTCATTCGAGACGATGACCTCGACCTCGGTCAGCGTCTGGTCGAACACGCTCTCGAGCGTCGCCGCGATGAAGGCCTCGCAGCGATAGGCGGGGATGCAGACCGAGACCTTGGGGTGCGCCACGGCGCTAGCGCTCGCCGAGCAGCGCGTCGACGCAATCGATCGCACACGGGGCGGCCGAGGAGTACTTGCCCGTCTCGATGCTCCAATAGCCCTTGGCCAAACGGATCGGCCCGTGATCCTGGCGCTGGTGCAGACGGCTCTCGGGATCGAGGATGTCCGAGCGGCCTTTGGCGATGATGTAGTCTCCGATCACCGTCAGCGCCTCGGGATCGGCGCGGCCTGCCATGGCGGCAAAGGCCGGGTCTTGGCTCGCCATGCCGCGCCAGGTCTGCTCGGCGAGCTCGGCGGTGGACCCGAGCGGTGGCCGGCTTTGGGCATCGATCGGGCCGGTGGTGCGAAAGCACATGCCGACCGGATACCAACAGCTGTAGTGCAGATCGACGCCCGGATAGTAGACGCTGTCGCCGTACGCCCCGAGCACCGCGGTCGAGTTCTGCGGCAGCTGGGGGAAGACCTGGCTCGCCTCGTGCAGCACCACGCCGAACTTGAAACGGGTGATCCACTCGCCTGCATGGGCAAAACCCGAGGCGGCGTCGATGCGGCGCCGATCGGCCCAGGCGGCATTGATGACACCGTCAAAAGGACCCTCGGGCGTGGCCAAGGCACCGTCGAGTGCCACGCGCCACAGCGGGCCCGCAGGCTCGATGCGCGCGACCAGCGCGCGGGTGCGCAGCGTGATCCGCGGATGCCGCTCGAGTGCCTCGCGGAGCGCCCGCGCCACCCCCTCGGGCCAGAGCGCCCGCTCCTGGGTCAGATAGCCGGCTGTGTGCGGCGCGCCCTCCTGCGGGTCGACGGGCTGGACCGGGCTGTGCGCAAGGCCGAGATAGCGGGCGCCATGCTCGGCCTCCAACGCGGCCATATGGGCGTCGACCTTGCCGAAATGCGCCGCGATCTGCTCGACGCTCAGCATCGAATCCGGCAGCACGTAATAGCTAAAGCCCTCGGTCATCAGCGCGTCGATCGTGGCGGAGGGGATCCAGCGCTCGAGGATCGGCCGGAAACGCACCGCGTCATCGATCAGCCGGCGGGCCGTATCGAACGACGCATCGGCCGCGTAGACATAGCCGAGGTGGATCTTCCCCTCATTCGCGAACGAGGCTCGGGTCAACGCTGCCTCACCCGCCTCGAACAGGGTCACACCATGGCCGCGGTCACCCAACTCCAAAGCGGCCAGACAGCCGGTCAAACCGGCCCCGACAACAGCAATCTGCATGATCAATCGTCCCGTTCTCAAATCCCCACCGTCTTTGAACCCGGTTTTGCCGGCCCAGTCCATACCTCTGCGTCTTTTGTGGAAACTTCGGGTCAGAGGAGGGATGCGCTGTGGACATTCAATGGGCGCCGTGGCCAACTTTGCGAGGTATCGGCGATCGACAGCGGTCTCGGGTCGGGGCGATGACGCGTATCCATCCTCTCATCGGGAGCCTGCTCGGCCTTGCATTGGCGGCCATGGCCGTGGCGATGGCGGGGCCCGCGCAGGCCCAGCTGGCCTTGGAGGAGCGTGCCCGCCTGCCCTCGGGCACCGCGTATCTCGAGGCCAAAGGCCGCGCGATCGATGCCGACGTCGTCTATTACGATCCAGCCCTGCCGGCGCCGCGGCTGCGCACCAGCGAAGCCCCCGAACCCGAGGCCGGTCGCGGGTCGGCGCGCGAGGGTGATCTCCTCCCGGGGGAGGGTGTCGCGGCGGATCTGCGTGTGACCTTGGTCAGCCTGTTGGTGCTCGGCGCGCTCTTCTTCATCGTCTGGCGCTATGGGCCCGCGATGTCCGTCCCGCTCCGCAAGGGCGAGGCCGATCAGGCGCGGCGGCGCGACCGCCCGGCCAGGCCCGCGACCGAGGCCGCACCGGAGCTTGCGAGCCTGACCACGATCCTCGCGATCCCGGATCGACAGCAAGCGCTGATCCAGTTGGCGCGCGGGGTCTTGGCGCAGGTCCTGGCTGCCAATGATCTCTTGGCGCAGAGCAGCTGGACCCTGCGCGATGCCTTGCGCCGCGTCCCGCCCTCGCAAAGCCATCGCGAGGCGCTCTCCCAGTTGCTGTTCGCCGCCGAGGGCGCGCAGTTCGGCGACCGCCCGGTCAACGAGGCGGATTTCACCGCCCATCTCGAACGCATTCGCCCGCTGTTGCGGGAGCTCTCGCCATGAGCCGGGCGGACCAGCCCGCCGGCCCGCGGGGCGACATCCTGCTGATCGGCCTCATTCTGGCCATCGCCTTTGGCGCGATGGCCTATCTGTCCGCCCAAAGCAAGCAGGAGCTGCGCCAGTCGCCGAGCGGCTTTGACGGCCTTGCCGACTGGCTGAACCAGGAGGGCATCGAGACGCGCCCCTTCTTTGGCGGCTGGTCGGTCCCGGCCGACAGTGTCGGGCTGGCGATCATCCCGCTCTATGACGCGGATCTGACCGCCCCGCGCCAGCGCCCCGCCACAACCGAAGAGCTGCTGGCCCAGCGGGATGAGTACGACATCGGTCTGCGCGCGTTGCTGACCAAGGCCGCCCAGGTGCCGATGCTGGTCATCCTGCCGAAATGGCGGAGCGGGATGCGGCTGACGGGGCTCGCCCATCCCGTGCTGACCATCGATCCGGGCGACACGGCCTCGGCGCTGCACGGGATCACAGGGGCGGATGTGGGCGCCGTGTCGCTGGCCGCCGAGGCGTTCACCCGCTTCGAGCACCGCATGTCGGGCGGCGAGACGCGCACGGCCACGCTCTATCTCGCCCAGACGATGGAGGGACGGGGCTGCCGCCCGATCCTCGGCGAGGTCGGGCGCATGCTGCTTGGCACCTGTCCGCTCGCGGTCGGGCCGCCCGGCAGCACGGTCGTCGTGCTCGCCGATCCCGATCTCTTCAACAATCACGGGCTGCGCTTGGCCGAGAATGCCTGGATCGCCCGCGATGTGGTCCAAACCCTGGCCCGCGAGGGGGCCGTCTATATCGACCACAGTCCGAGCAATTGGATCGTGCCGGGGCGCGATGCGGTCGAGCGGGAGCGGAGCTGGGAGGATCTCGCGCGGTTCTTCGCCTATCCCGTCTCGCTGATCTGGCTGGCCGTGGCGGCGGTGATGGCGCTGGCGGTCATGCGCTCAGGCGTCCGGTTCGGGCCGGTGCCGCCCGAGCAAACGGCGCTCGAGGTCTCGCGGGCACAGGTGATCCGCGTCCGCGCGCGCCTGCTGCGCCTGACCGGCCAGGACGGCGCCTTGCTGAGCGCCTATGTGCCGGCGCGCCTTGCGGCCACGGCCCGGCGCCTGTTCGGTCCCGGCTATGCGCGGCGCGCGAGCGACGAGGCGGCGATCCTGCGCCATGCCGGCCGGCGCGACCCGGCGCTTGCCCAGCGGCTCGAGGCGCTGCTGGACCGGATCCGCGCCCTGCCCGCAACGCTGGCCGCGGCCGAGGCGATCCGATATGTCGACGATCTGGATGTCTTGTTGGATCGATTGACCGATGACCCTCGATGAGTTGCGCGGGCAGTTGGCCCGCTTGCGGGACGAGATCGGGACGGCGGTGCTGGGCCAGGAGGAGATCGTCGATCTGCTCTTGGTGGCGCTCTTTGCCCGCGGACACGTGCTGATCGAAGGACCGCCCGGCACCGCCAAGACCCTGCTGGCGCGCAGCTTTGCCGCCGCCATGGATCTCGATTTCGGCCGCATCCAGTTCACCCCGGATCTGATGCCAGGCGACATTTTGGGCGCCTCGATCTTCGACTTCCAGAGCAATGCCTTTGTGCTGACCAAAGGGCCCGTCTTCAGCCAGGTGCTGCTGGCCGATGAGATCAACCGCGCGCCGCCCAAGACCCAGGCCGCCCTGTTGCAGGCCATGAGCGAGAACACGGTGACCATCGACGGCACGGACCATGCGCTCGGCCGCGAGTTCATCGTGATCGCCACCCAGAACCCCATCGAGCAGCAGGGCACCTATCCGCTGCCCGAAGCGCAGCTCGACCGGTTCCTGTTCAAGCTCAACATCGCGTTCCCGCCCGAGGCGGTCGAGATGGCGATCCTGCAAAAGCACGCGGCCGAACCGCTCGACGCGGGCGCCGAGACCCGCGGGATCGCCAAGGTGCTGGACCCCGCACAGCTGCAGGCGAGCCGCGACTTGATCGACGGCATTCTGCTGAAGACTGACATCCTGGCCTATATCCTGCGCCTTGTCCGCGCGACGCGGGAGACCTCGGAGATCGCCTTTGGCGCCTCGACCCGGGCCGCAGACGCGATCGCCGCCGCCACCCGCGCCTCGGCCGCCATGAACGGCCGCGATTTCGCCATCCCGGACGATGTCAAACGCCTGTTCGTGCCGGCCTTGCAGCATCGCATCGTGCTGGGGCCGGCGGCCGAGATCGAGGGGCAAAGCGCTGAGCGGGTGCTCGAGAGCATCCTCGACCAGGTCGAGGCGCCCCGCTGATCCGGCCGGCGCGACGCTTGCTGATCTTGGCCGCGGCGCTGGCGGTCGGCACGGTCGTGGCGGTCGCGCTGGGCGAGGCGCCGCGGGACGGGGCGATCGTGGCCTGGGCTGCGCTGTTGGCCGCTGCGCTCGCCGACATCGCGCTGTCGGTCCGCCCGATCCGCACCGCCCGAATTGATCTGCCGACCGAGGTGTTTGTGGGCGAGCGCGCCCGGCTCCGCGCCAGCTTTGAGGCCGAGAGCCGGGGCGCTCCGGATCGTCCAGAGGGCGTGGCCCGGTTGGATTGGCCGGCGGGGCTGAAGGGCCCGCGAGAGCTCACCATCCGCGCCGGGGCCGACGGGTTGCACGCCGAGGCCGAGCTCCTCGCCACCCGGCGCGGGGCTTGGGAGATCGGGACCCTATGGGTGCTGCGGCCCTCGCGCTTTGGCCTCTTTGAGATCATCTCCACGCTTGCCATCCACCGCGCGGTGCGCGTCGTGCCGAACATCCGCCTGGTGCAGTCGGGCCAGATCGCCGCGACCGTGATCTCGACGCTCTACGGGGTGAAGGAGAACCGGGCCATCGGCGACGGCTCGGAGTTCCACCAATTGCGCGAGTTCAGCCCCGGCATGGACGTGAAGGCCATCGACTGGAAGCGCTCGGCCAAACAGCGGGTGCTGCTGGCCAAGGAGCTGCGCGCCGAGCGCAACCACCATGTGATCCTAGCCATCGACAACGGCTATCTGATGTCCGAGGAGATCGCCGGTCTGCCCAAGATCGACCATGCGATCACGGCGGCGCTGGCCACGGCCTGGGCGGCGGCCATCGGCGGCGATCTGGTCGGCGCGTTTTCGTATGATGCACGCCCACGCAGCTTTCGCGCGCCGGTGCCCGGGCGCCAGGCCTTTGCCCAGTTGCGGAGCTGGACGGCCGAGCTCTCTTACGTCGCGCGTGAGACCAACCACACCCTGGCGCTCAGCGCGCTGAAGGCCCGCACGCCCAAGCGCAGCCTGATCATCATCTTCACCGATTTCGTCGATGTGACCTCGGCCGAGCTGTTGGTCGAGAACCTCGCCATGCTGGTGAAGCGCCATGTGGTGATCTTTGTGGCCATCCGCGACCCTGATCTCGAGCGCCGCGTCGACGGGCGCCCGGACAGCATGGACGCGGTTGCCGAGCTGGTGACCGCCAACCTGATGCTGCGCGAACGCCGCACGGTCTTTGAGCGGCTGGCCCGGCTGGGGGTCTCGGTGGTGGATGCGCGCCCCGGCGAGGTGACGGCGCAGGTGATCTCGACTTATCTCGAGATCAAGACCCGGGAGATGATCTGATGGAGGAGGCCGATCTCATCCGCTCCGCCCGCTTCCGGGCCGAGCGTGAGGGCGATTGGCGTCGCCTCGAGGCGCTGGTGACCCAGGCCGAGACCCGAGGGCTCCACCGGATGGAATTTGCCACGGCGCGCGATTTGGCCGCCCTCTATCGCCAGGCGACCACGTCATTGGCCATCGCGCGCGAGATCTCGCTCGACCGGGCGCTGCTCGACTATCTCGAGGCGCTGACGGCACGCGCCTATCTCAGCGTCTATGCCCCGCAAGAGCGGATCGGTGGCGTCTTCCACCGCTTCTTCACGCGCAGCGGACCGCAAGCGATGCGCCGGTCCTGGCCCTTCCTGCTGATCGGCTTTCTCTGCATGGGGCTTGGCGGGCTGACCGGCTATCTGCTCTATTTCGAGAACGCCTCCTGGTTCTATGTCTTCATGCCGCCCGAGCTATCGGGGGGCCGCGATCCGGCGGCCTCGACAGACTATCTCCGCTCGGTGATCTACGACCAGAACCCGGCCAGCAGCGGGCTCTCGGCCTTTGCCGCCTATCTGTTCTCGCACAACACGCGGATCGCGATCTTCATCTTTGGGCTGGGCGCCTTTTTGTGTGCGCCGGCGATCCTGCTCACCTTCTACAATGGGCTGATCGTGGGGGTGTTTTTGGCGCTCCATGTGGATCGGGGGCTTGGGCTCGATCTGGTGGGATGGCTCTCGATCCACGGGGTGACCGAGCTCTCGGCCATCTGCATCGCCTGTGCCGGCGGGGTGCAGCTTGGGGCAGCGGTCCTGTTCCCGGGCGATCTGCGCCGCGCCGAGGCCTTGCGCCTGGCCGGGCGCGATGCGGTCAAGCTGGCGATCATCGCCGCCATCATGCTGGTTGCTGCGGCGTTGCTCGAAGGCTTTGCCCGGCAATTGGTGCAGAGCCTCGAGGCCCGGCTCGCGCTCGGCTGGGGCGTGGGCGCGCTCTGGCTGCTGTGGGTTCTTGTGGCGGGGAGGCGGGCGCAATGAGCGCGGGGGCCACGCGCGATCTCCTCGATCGGACGGACCGGCTGATGAGCCCCGAGGGCGTGCCGATCCGCTTTGAGGTGGCGGGCCTTGGCGCGCGCTTTGGCGCTCAGCTGGCGGATATCGTGCTCTCCTCGTTGGCGGCGATCGCGCTGGTGGTCGCGCTGACCTTCAGCGGGCTCAGCAGCCCCCAGACCTTGGTCGCGGTCACGGCCATGGTCTTCCTGTTCATCCGCATTCCCTATTACGTGCTCAGCGAGCTCGCCTGGAACGGCCAGACCATCGGCAAGCGGTTCATGCAGATCAAGGTCGTCTCGAACGATGGAGGCGCGCTGACCACCCACGCCTTGGTGGTGCGCAATCTGATGAAGGAGGCCGAGATCTTCCTGCCGGGTACCCTGGTGCTCACGCTCAGCACCCAGACGCCCGTGCTGTCGCTTATCGCGCTCGCTTGGGTGATCGGGGTCCTGCTGGTTCCGATCCTCAACAAACGCTCCCGGCGGCTCGGCGACCTGATCGCCGGCACTTATGTGGTGCATTTGCCCAAGCCGATCCTGCTGGCGGATCTGGCCCAGGCGCCGCCGCCCGAACCGGACGGCACCCAGACCTTTGTCTTCCTGACCCATCACCTCGATCACTACGGGATCTATGAGCTGCAGACGCTCGAGCAGATCCTGCGCGCCCGGGACCGCGCGCTCTCGGGCGCCGCCGCCGAGCGCCGTGCCGCCACCGACGCCCAGATCGTCGAGAAGATCCGCCGCAAGATCGATTTTGCCGACGCCGTGCCGCCCGAGGATCACGAGCGCTTCCTGCGCGCGTTCTACAACGCTCAGCGGGCGCATTTGGAACAGCGCCAGCTCTTTGGCGATCAGCGCACCGACAAGTACCACAAGTTCCACAAACAGGCCGGCCCCGCCGACTAGCTCTCGATGCCCGTTGCCCAAAGGCCGCCGGTGCGGCGCGTGCCCGGTTGCGCCCAACCACAAATCTGTGATGTTACCGGTATACGGATTTGAGCACGGTCGGGCGCCGAACCCACCGCCACGCGATATGCGGGAGCCAAGAGATGAGTCTCTCCACGGACCAAGCCCCCAAAGCCTCTCTGGGCGTTGGTGCCCTGATCAGCGACAGCTTCTCGGTCTTTTTCAGCAAGATCATCCATATCCTGGTGCTGGGCTTTGTCCCCGCCCTGGCTGGGCTGGTGATCTCGGGCTTTGTCCAAGGTTGGGGCATCACGGTGGGGCTCGAGACCCCGGCCCCCGGCGATTTCGCCGTCGTGCCGTTGTTCCTCTCGCTGATCCTCCAGCTGGCGGTCTATGGCATCGGCGTCGCGATGCTGGTGCTGCTGGCCTATGACGCCAAACAGGGCCGCTCGCGCCCGATCGCGGGGTACTTCATCCCAGCGCTCCAGTCGGCCGTGCCAATCGCCATCCTCACCATGGCAGCCACGCTGTTGATGGGCCTGGGGCTGGTCGCCTTCGTCATCCCGGGCATATGGATCTATGCTTGCCTCTCGGTGATCGTGCCGGCGGTGATGATCGACCGCAGCGGGTTTGGCGCCCTGCAGCGGAGCTTCACCCTGACCAAGGGCTATCGTTGGCCGATCGTCGTTGTCCTCATCGTGGTCATGATCTGCACGGGCCTGATCAACACTGCGGCGATGTTTCTGTTCGGGCTGATGGCGGCTGCGCTCGGCACGGGTGGCCTGATGATCTTTGTCACGGTGATGGGGCTGTCGGTGATTGCAGCGCTGTCCTATGGGCTGACCGGGATCGCGCTGGTGCTGATCCATGCGCGGCTTTGCGAGATCAAGGAAGGCGCCCGAATCAGCGATCTGGCCTCGGTCTTCGACTGACCCGACCCCGGACGCGCGGCCCGTCTGCCCCCCGTCCGCCCCCCGTCCGCCCGTTTGGCGGCCCTAGGCCGTCGCCCGCGCGGCCGGTGTGGTGGCCAGACCCTCTTTCAGCGCGCCGGCCAGGGCGTTTGCAATCGCCGCAGGAGCGCTCTCGGCGATCAGCAAGGTGCGGATGGTGGCTGGCAAGGGCGGGAGCCCTCGGCTCGGCGGCGCCGGGCGCATCCCCGGCTCGATCGCCCGCGCGGGCAGGACCCCGATCGCCAGACCCGCCCGGATCGCACAGCGCAGGTTCGAGAAGCTGGTGCTGGTGAAGGTCACGTTGAAGGGGCGGCCCGCTTGGGTCAGGGCGGCGATCGGCATCTTGCTCCAGCCGCAGTCCCGGTCGAGCACCGCCAGCGGCACCGGCGCCTCGGGCGGGCACTCAAAGCCTTTGCCCTCGACCCAGTGCGTCTCTTCGGTCTCGAGCCACTCCCCACCCTCGGCCTGTGGCCCGGCGACCACCGCCACATCCAGCCGCCCCTCGCGGATCGTACGGGCAAAGCCGCCGGTGCAGCCCGAGGTCACCACCACATCGACCAGCGGGTGGGTGCGCCCGAACCGGGCCAGCACCCGCTCGAAGATCATGTCGTCGTAGTGGTCCGGGATGCCGACCCGCATCTTGCCGCGCAGCGCGGGCCCGAACATGGCGCGCACCCGCTGGAGATCGCTCAGGATCGACTGGGCCAGAGGCAACAGCCGCTCGCCATCGGGGGTGAGCGCCATGCCGCGGGGCAGCCGCTCGAACAGCCGGGTGTCGAGCGCGGTCTCGATCTTGCGAAGCTGCACGCTCAGCGCCGATTGGGTGCGGTTGAGCTCGGCCGCCGCCAGGGTCAGATGCTGATGCTCGGCAATCGCCACAAAGGTGCGCAGCAGTTCGCTGTTCAGGGGCGGGCGTTCGATTTTGTTCATGCTAACATTCTCTCAATTCATTTTATTCATTAGGATACAGGCCCTAGGCTCAGCCCTGCAACCGAAAAGGGGGTGGCTGTGGGACCTGGGGATTTCGCGCTCTTGCTGGGGGTCGGGCTGATCGGCGGCGTTTGGAATGCGGTTGCAGGCGGCGCGACGCTGTTCACCTTCCCCGCGCTGATGGTGGTCGGGTTGCCGCCGGTGGTGGCGAACGCCACGAACTATCTCGGTCTGCTGCCCTCCAATGCCGCCGCCATGGCCGCCTATCGCTCAGAGCTGCGCGCCTTGGGGCCGAGCCTCTTGCCGCTCGCCGTCCTCTCAGGCCTCGGCGCGGCGATCGGGTCGGCGCTGCTCTTGGTCTCCGAGCCCGAGACCTTCATAGCCCTGGTGCCGGCGCTGTTGCTGATTGCGACGCTGCTGTTTGCCTTTGGTGAGCCGATCCGGCGTGGGCTCCTCCGCCTGGCCGGCGCGGCCCGGGCGGGCTCGGCGGCGTGTACGGTGCTGTTTTTGGCCTCGATCTATGGCGGCTATTTCGGGGCCGGGCTCGGGATCATTCTGCTCGCCATCGCGCAGGTGCTTGGCCATACCGAGTTTCACAAGGCCAACAGTCTCAAGAACTTGCTCGCAACGAACTTCACGCTGATCAGCATCGCGATCTTTGGGGTCGGAGGGCTGATCGACTGGCCGGCCGCCTTTGCCATGATGCTGGGCAGCACCGCCGGAGGCTATTTTGGCGGTCGCTGGGCGCGCCATGTGAACCCGCAGATCCTGCGCCATCTGGTCATCGGCTTTGGTCTGGTGCTGTCCGCGGCCTATGCTTGGCAACTTGCGACCGATCCCGCCCTCTGAGGACAGTACGGCAAAGAGAGCGTGCTGCTCGCCCTTGCGGCCTCGACCGCCATTTTGATCGTCGAGTTCGGCATGGAGCGCCGGGCCATGGGCGAGGCCGCGATTGGCGGGGCCAAGGCACGGTTCCGTGCGGTGATGATGACCCGTTTCGCCTTTATCGCTGGGCTCTATCCGTTGGTGGTGGCCGAGGGGGCCTCGACGCTGGCGCGCCAGGGCGTCGGCATGCCCACGCTCTATGTGGTCACGCCCGAGCCGCGGCCCTGGGCGCCTGGGGAGGACCCGCGCGCATGACGCGGGTCTGTTTGGCATGGCGGGCTCAGGCCCGCAGGTACAGATCCTCCGAGAACTCGCGCCCCGGCACATGGCGCAGCCACCAGTCGGCGGGCGACACCGGCGCGCCGGTCCGATCGAGGATCGCCAGCGACGGGCAGGACCCGCCCTCGCCAGAGAGGCTCACCAGATCGCCGTCAAAGGATTTGAAGGTCATCTCGACCGTCTCGCCATAGGTCGGCGCCTGCTCGAGCAGGATACCGAGCGCGATCCGCTCGCCCATCCGCATCGAGTCGTAATAGTCGGAGTGGTAGTGCACGCCCGCCATGTTGCGGCCGATCGAGATGTTGGCGGCCAGCTTGTCGAGCTCGCCCTGGATGCTCAGTGCGCTCTTGTGTTTCTTGTCCTTGACCAGCCGGCTGCCATCGCCATTGGGGACGTAGACGATGGGGTTGCCCTCGCCGTCGAGCAGCGGGCGCTCGACCCCGCTGTCGCAATCCTCGAACATCTCGAAGAAGGCCTTGAGCATGGTCACGCAGCCGCCCGCGACCGTCGCATGGCCCGCGCCATAGGCGGGATGCATGGGCGAGCCCTCGGGGAAGGCCATGGCCAACAGCAGGTTGCTCTTGGCAAACGCCCCGGCCTCGATGCCCGGCGGCAAGCAGTCCTCGTCCGCGCATTTGACATGGCGCATCTCGACCATCGCCTTGGCGTTCTGTTCGGCATTGTGCTTGATGATGGCTTTCTGCAGCGCCTCGGGGATCTCGGCCAGCGATTTCTCGAAGGCGGCCGCCGAGCAGCCGAGCTTCTTGCCGAGGCCGAG
Source organism: Pseudomonadota bacterium (assembly GCA_039187815.1). Classification (GTDB taxonomy): domain Bacteria; phylum Pseudomonadota; class Alphaproteobacteria; order Rhodobacterales; family Rhodobacteraceae; genus Thermohalobaculum. The sequence continues at coordinate 33,223 of JBCCZI010000004.1, forward strand.
GCAGGACAGCGTGAACCGCCCGCCCAAAGCCTCGGGCCGCGCGCGGCGGTGGTAGTTGAACTTCTGCCGCCGCACCGCCTTGAGGCACCGGGTCGCCACCTCGCAGACCAGGCTTAGGATGTGGGGCCCGCCAAAGGTCGCGAAAGCCGTGCGGCTGCCCGTGGCGCTCGGCTCGGGAAAGCCCTTGGACGTCCGCGCGCCCGAGGCCAGCAAGATCAGGCAGGCGTTCAGATAGGCCTCGTAGAGCGCGTCGTAATGCACGTAGGTCGCCAGATCGCGCGGCGTGGTGATAAAGCGCCGCCGCGCCTCGAACTGGTCCGCCCCGCGGGTGTCGCCGCCGTTCTGCACATCGAGCCAGCTGCACCAATCGGTCATGTAGTCGAGGCAGTTCTTGTGGCTGAGCGTGCGCTGATCAATGATCACCGAGCCATAGGGGATATAGCCGTCCTGCAGATCGAAGGGCGCCTCGCGGGCCGGATAGCTGGCCGCCCCGCCGCCGCCACAGGCCAGCGAGCGCGCGCCAACCAGCATGAACTGCGAGATATAGGGGCCGGTCTGCGCGCCTTTGGTCGAGCCGCGGAAGGCGATCTCGGGCGTCAGAGCCCCGTCAGCCGACAGGGTGCGGGCAAAGCGGCGGTTGCGCTCGAACCCGTTCAGCCCGCTCTCGTCCACCATATGCGGCGTCGAGGAGCAGACATCAGTGCCCGAGTAAAAGGGCATCTGGTTCAACAGACCGACGATCTCGCCCGCCGGCAGGACCGCGCTGCCCGCCTTCTCCTGCGAGGGGCAGAGCCGCTCGCCCCCGCCCACGCAGATCTCGGTGAAGGGAACGTCGCGCAAAAGAGCGAGCGCATAGACCTCGGCCATCTCGGCGGCCAGCTCGCTCGAGCCGATGCGCGGGGCGGGCGCCATGCCGACAGCGCCGGCATCGGGACCCTGGAGCTCATAGACATGGCCGGCGCGGGGGCTTTCCCAGCCGCGCCAGGTGACCTCGGCCTCCCCGTCGCAGGTGATCTTGGTCGGGCAATGGAAGTCGACGCCCCGGTCCTCGGCTGTTGGCACCGCCTTGTCAAAAAGGGTGTGGTCCGGTGCGTTGATGGCCTCGACAAAACAGCGGTAATCCTCGGCGTCCTCCAGGATGCCACAGGTGTCGTGCAACAACCCCTTGGTGAAATTGGCGGGGAACTCGGGTCCGTGATCGGTCTCTTCCGCATTGGTCTTGGTGAGCGCTTGCGGGGTCAGTCGGGCGATTTCGGTCGCAAGGCCTCGTTGCTGTTTCGCAAGGCGGGCGCGCTCGGACCCGGCGGGGTCTGGCTCTGAAAATGCGAGTTTCATTCGGATCTCTCCATTCAAACATGACTTCGTGAAAACGGGACGCAATCAAAGGCCGTCTCATGCAAAAATACGCACGGGCGCCGGGACGGTAGGGGAGCTGTGGGGACAAGTCTGTGACCGCTGTCACGGACAAAGGAGGTTTTTCCGTGGGCGCCGCCGCCCGGCATCGGCCGAGCAGACGGCCCGGCCGCGCAGCGCTCGAGCGGCGAGGGGCATGCGCCAAGGGCACGGTCCTCCCCGCCGCGGCTACCCTGAGCGTTGGCCCAACTCAGCGGTGGCCCACCGGCGCGCGGCGGTCAGGACCAATGCGGGATGATGTTCTCGCCATAGCGCGCGATGATTTCCTCTTCGCGGCCATTGTCGAGATAGATATTGAAATGGGTGACGCCGGCCGCCTCGAGCTGCTTGATCTTGGCGATGTGGGCCTCTTCGTCGCCGAGCACGCTGAAGCCCTCGATGATCTCGTCCGAGATGAAGTCGAGATAGGCGTTGTCGCTCTGCCCGTGCTTGGAATAGTCGTAGCCCTTGCGGCCCTCGATATAGGCGGTCAGCGAGGGCGGGATGTCGTCGCGATCGGTGCCGTATTTCTCGACGATGTCCGCCACATGGTTGCCGACCATGGCGGGGAACCAGCGGGTGGCCTCGAGACACTCCTCACGCGTGCCGAAAAACGCCGGAGCGGCGGACATGACGCGGAAGCTCGACATGTCGCGCCCGGCCTCCTTGCCGCGCGCGATCGCCTGATCGGCCAGCCATTTGCAGATGTTGGGCTCGGCGATCTGCAGGATCAGCCCGTCGCCGACCCGGCCCGCCGAGCTCAGCGCCTTGGGGCCATAGGCGGCGACCCAGACCGGCAGCTCATAGCCTTCGGCCCAGGGAAACTTCACCGGGGCGGGGCACTCGCCATATTGCACCTCGTCGCCGCGGACCATGGCTTTGACCGCATGGATGAACTCCTCCATGCGGGCGAGCGGCGCGGGCTTCTTGCCCATCACGCGCACCGCGCTGTCGCCGCGCCCGACGCCGATGTCGAACCGGCCCTCGGACTGCTTGGCGATCGAGCCGAACATCGAGGCCGCCACCGACCAGTCGCGGGTGTTGGGGTTGGTCACACAAGGGCCAAAGCGCATCTTGGTGGTGTGCTCGGCCAGCATGGCCATGGCCATGAAGCTCTCGCGCCAGAGGATGTGGCTGTCATACATCCAGCAATGGCTGAAGCCGGCATTCTCGGCCTGGCGCACCAGGGCGCGGGCGCGCTTGGGCTCCATGAAGCCTTTGAAGCAGATGGCGAATTCCATGGGTCGCTCTCCTTTCGATCAGTGCTCGGGCGGCCAAATGCGGATGCCGGCATGGGTGAACGGCACCTGTTTGGAGATGTTGATGCGGATGAGGATCGGGGTGATCGCTTCGATGCAGCGCGCGGCCTGCGCGTCGCCGGCATTATAGGCCGTGACGCCCAGGCGCTCGATCAGAGCCATGACCTTGCGCCGCGGGTCGAGCCCGTTGCCGCAGACCAGCACATCGCAGTTGATCGACAGATCCAGGGCGTTCAGCGTGTGAGCCGAGACGTTGTGCAGCGCGCCGATCACTGGGATCTCTGGCCCCAGGATTGCCTGCGCTGCCTCGGTGGCCGAGCCTTCGGGCGGCATGTCGACCCTTTTCGGATCGCCTGCGGCCAGGGGCACGACGATGTCGACCAGGATCTTGTCCGCGAGATGGGGCTTCAGCGCCTCGAGCGTCGCGTTGTGGCCGGCATAGGGGACCGAGAGGATGACGAACTCGGTGGCGGCGGCGACGGCGCTCTCATTGTCGTGGCCGCTGATCGGGGCGGCGTCCGGTCCCAGCAGCGCCTGCAACTCGGCCGCCGCCTCGGCCGCCCGCGCGGCGTCGCGAGAGCCGATGGCGACCGGCTCTCCGGCGCGCGCAAAGCGCAAGGCGAGACCGCGGCCCTGGGGCCCCGTGCCGCCGATGATCGCGATGGTCATCGAAACATATCCTCCGTCTGGGGGCGCAGCAGATCCTGGCCGCTGCTGGTGGCATGCGGGGCCCAGTCCACCCCGCGGAACAGAACGGCCGGCGTGCGCGCGGCCTTTTGGACCACCAGGCCCGAGGCGGCGGCGATCTCGTCGGCAAAGGCGGGCTCGGTGACCATCAGGGGCCGGCCCCAGGCATCGTCGTTTCCCTGCTCGCGGCGGGTCGCAGGCACGGCAAAGAGCCCGATCGCCACGTTCACCTGCCCGAGCCGCCAGGGCCGCCCGAAGGTGTCCGTCATCACCGCCCCGATGCGCGCGCCAAAGCGGGCGGCGAGGTCCCGGCAGAACCGGCGCAGGCTGGCATCCGGGTCCTCGGGCAGCGTGAGCACATAGCCCCCCTCGCCCACATTCGAGGCATCGACGCCTGCATTGGCCGAGATCCAGCCCCGCCGGTGCTGGCAGATCATGGTCCCCTCGTTCTGGCCCGGATGGCGGAAGGCGCGGAGCACCTCGCGGCTCTCGCGCAGCACGACCTCGACTTTGGCGGGGTCCTTGTTCAGCCGCTCGGCATAGTCCTGGGCCCGCGCAGAGGGCTCGACCTCGGCGAGGGCCACCATCCGCCCCTCCGCCTTCGAGAAGATCTTGTGGGCGAGGCAGAGGATGTCGCCCGAGCGCAGCGGCAGGCCCATGGCCTCAAGGCACCCGCCGATAATCGCCGCCAGATCGTCGCCCGGCCCGATATCGGGGATGCCCTCGATCGGGGTGAGGGTGACGGGCGCCCTCATGCGCCGCGCTCCTGCGCCAACAGTTCGGCCAGGTCTTCGGCGCCGTCGATGTCCCAGCGCAGACTCTCGAGCACCACGGTGATGGGCGTGAGCCCCGCGGCCTCGGCGCGCGCCCGGTGGGCGTGGAACGAGCGCGGCCCATAGGCAAAGGGCACCACATCGGGCGGCGCCGCCAAGAGCGCATTGGTCCCGAAATCCCGCGAGGCGCAAAGCGCTAGCCCGCGGGGGCCGAGATCCAGTGCCATCAGTCGCGCCACATCCGCAGGGTCCGGTGCCGCCAGATCGGCCGGCAGCACCGCCAGGCGGCGGTAGCCCTGGGCACAGGCGGTCTCGGCCGCATGGGCGAGGGCTCGGTTGAGACCCGTCGGCCCCTCAGGCTCGGCGATCACCTTGGCGCCTGTGCGCCTGGCGTGCTCGGCGATCTCGGCCGCGCCGGTCACCACAGCCACGTCAAAGCGTGGCCTGTCCTCCCGCAGGCCGAGCACAAGGGCGAGTGTGCGGCGAAAGAGCTGGCGCGCCAGGCGTGCGCGCTCGGCCTGGCAAATCGCCCCGCCGAGGCGCGTCTTCGAGCGCAGCGGGTCCTTCATGGGGATGACCAGCAGCGTGTTCCGGCTCATGGCGCTGCCGCCGCTTGGGGCAGGCCGAGCGCCAGGATCTCGCCGGCCAGGCGCGCTTTGTCGGCCGCATCGCGCATCAGGATGTCGCGGATGTCGGGCGCGAGGCCAAGGCTGGCGATCGCGCCGGCGAGATCCGCATCCGCCTGGTCGATAAGGAAGCGGTCCGCGATGTCGGCATAGAGCCGTGCCACCCCCAGCGCATCGGCCTGGTGCCCAAGGCTGGCGAGCATGCGATCTGCTGGGCCTTTGACAACCTTGCCGGCGATCAGGGGGCTGACGGCGATGCAGGGAGCCGGGGCCTCGGCGACGGCTCGGCGGATGCCCGGGATGCCGAGGATCGGCGCGACCGAGACCAGCGGGTTCGAGGGCGCGATAACGATCAGATCTGCCGTGGCGATGGCCTCCAGCGCCTCGGGTGTCGGCCGGGCCATCTCGATGCCGTCAAAGGCGATGGTGCGGACCTCGGGCGCGCACCGCTCGCGCACGAAGTACTCTTGAAACCCGAGCCAGCCGCGATCGGTGCGCACCCGGGTCTGCACCACATCATCGGTCGGCAGCAGAATACGCGGGCCGACGCCGAGCGCCCGGGCGATGTCCGCCGCGATGACCGAGCGGCGCTCGCCGCGATGCACCCGCGCGGTGCGGAGGATGTGCAGACCGAAATCCCGGTCGCCGAGGAACATCCAGGTGTCCTCCCCGAGGCGCGCCAGCGTGTCCAGCGCCCGGTGGCCCTCATCGGCCATGCCCCAGCCTTGCTCGCGGTTGATCAGGCCCGCCAACGTGTAGGTCAGCGTGTCGATGTCTGGCGAGACCCAGAGGCCGTGGAACTCCGCATCATCCGCCACATTGCCGACGATGCTGAGGCGCACCTCCGGGCAGGCGGCGAAGCCCTCGGCCATCTTGGCCCCGCCGACCCCGCCGGCGATCAGGGTGACGGCCTGGGGGCTCATTCTCCGGCCGCCCGCTCGGGGAACAGTTTCAGGAAATCGAGCGGGTCTTGGGTGCGGTCCACCAGCGGCGCGAGCTCGGCCGGGTTGTGGTCGTCAAAGACCTCCTGCACGCCGTAGAGCGTGTTGCGCCGCACCGGCACGCGCCCGGCTGAGCGGATGATCTTGCAGAGCTCACGGGCTGTGATTTCCTGGCCATGGCGGGCTCCGGCGGCGCGGCTGATGCTCTCGTTCATCAGGGTGCCGCCCAGATCGTTGACCCCGGCGCCCAACAGGTCGCGTGCCCGCTCGGCCCCGAGCTTGGTCCACGAGACCTGGATGTTGTCGATGACGCCGCGCAGCATGATGCGCGAGACCGCGTGCATTGTATCGACTTCCGCCTCGGTCGGCCCGGGGCGCACCGTGTCCGGGTTGTCGCGCCAGAGCGGCGAGTCCGTATGCACGAAGGAGAGCGGCACCAGCTCGGTAAATCCGCCGGTCTCGAGCTGGATCTGGCGCAACAGGTCGATATGGGCGGCCCAATGGCGCGGCCCGTCCACATGGCCGTACATGATGGTGGCCGAGGAGCGGATCCCGACCTGATGCGCCGTGCGGATGATCTCGACCCAGGCCTCGGCCGAGAGCTTGTTCTTGGTGAGCTTGGCCCGCACCTCGGTGTCGAGGATCTCGGCGGCGGTGCCGGGCATGCTGCCGAGGCCGGCCTCCTTGAGCTCGGTCAGAAAATCGCGATAGCTCAGCCGCGATTTAGACGCGCCGTACCAGATCTCGAAGGGCGAGAAGGCATGGATGTGCATGCCCGGGCAGGCGGCTTTGATGGCCAGGACGATCTCGCGGTAGTAGCTGGCCGGGAGGTTGGGGTGCAGTCCGCCCTGGATGCAGACCTCGCCCGCCCCGCGCGCCAAGGCCTCCTCGGCCCGGCGCACGATCTCCTCGGTCGCGAGCCACTCGGCCCCCGGCGCCTCGGCCCGCTTGGCAAAGCCGCAAAACCGACAGCCCATATAGCAGACATTCGTGAAGTTGATGTTCCGGTTGACGACAAAGCTGACCCGGTCGCCGTTCGCCTCGGCGCGGAACTGATCGGCGATGGCCCGGATGGCGGGCAGATCGCCGGGCCCGGCCGAGAAAAGCACCACGCCGTCCTGGCGCGAGATCCGATGCCCGAGCAGCGCACGCTCGAGCACCCGGCGCACCGGCGCGCTGGCTTGGGCCACGGCCCAGACGGGGTCCGCCCCGTCGGTTGCGATCTCGTCTCTCATGCCTCGACCGCCACGATCTGCTCGGCGGCCAGCCCGTCCCGGCGTGCTAGGGCCGCCACCGGGGCATGCAGCGCCGGGTCCAGGAACGTCTCGCGGCGCTGGACAAAGCGTGGATAGACCGTCAGCCGCTCGGCCAGCGCAAAGCCCGACGCCGCGCAGCTTTGCGCAAGCCCCGCGATCTCGGGCCACTGGTGCTGGGGGTTGATGAAGTCGATGGTCACCGGCGAGATCCCGCCCCAATCGTTGATCCCGGCGGCGAGATAGTCGATATGGCGCTCGCTGAGATTGGGCGGGGCCTGGAGGCTGATCTCGGGCGGCAGCAGGATCCGCGCCACGGCCAGGGTGCGCAGCATGTCCGCAAGCAGGGGCTCGGGATGGTGCGCCATGGCGATATCGGGTTTGCGCTGGAAGTTTTGGATGATGACTTCCTGGATGTGCCCATGGCGGCGATGGGTGGCGGCGATGGCCTCCAGCGCCTCGACACGTTCGGCCCAGGTCTCGCCGATTCCGATCAGCAGGCCCGTGGTGAACGGCACCTTGTGTCGCCCCGCCCGCTCGAGCGTGCGCAGGCGCTGCACGGGCACCTTGTCGGGGCAGGCGTGATGCGCCATCCCCGGTTTGGTGAGCCGCCGGCTGACGGTCTCGAGCATCATGCCCATCGAGGCGGCGACCGGGCGGAGGCGCGCGATCTCGTCCTCCTCCAGCGTGCCGGCATTCACATGGGGCAGGAGCGTCGTCTCGCGCATCACCAACGCGCCCATCTCGGCCAGATAGTCGGACATGCGCGCATAGCCGAGCCGCGCGAGGCCGAGGCGCGCCTTCTCATAGCGCAGCTCCGGCCGCTCGCCGAGGCTGAACAGCAGCTCCTTGCAGCCCTGGGCCTCGCCCCGCTTGGCCAAACGCAGCACAGCATCTGGGTCGAGGATCGAGGCCGCCGGATCGTCCGGGTGTTTGACGAAGGTGCAATAGGCGCAGGTGTCCCTGCACATGTTCGTCAGCGGCACGAACACCTTGCGCGAATAGGTGATCGTCTTGCCCCACGCCGCGTCTCGGATGGCCGATGCCTCTGCCATCGCTTCGGCAAGCGGCATATCCGGCGCGGCGCGCGTCAGCAGAGTGTCCATATGCCATCCCGCAATTGGCTCTCTGCAAACTCTGACTTAATTTTTTCCAACCAGTCAAATTTTTTGTGCATGCGCGAGGGCGCCTGCGACGTCAGAGGAAGAGACCACCCTCAAAGGCGCTTTCGCTGCGCTCGACATTCTCGGGGCTTTCCGAGAAGGCCAGCAACAGGGAGACCGTGTCGAGGGCGCCGCTCTCCACCTGCTCGGTCCAAAAGCCAAGGCCCGCCGCATCGGGCGCACGGTCGAGCACGTTCTCGAAGAAGGCGGTGACCAGGGCCTCGGGCTCGGGCGCCGCGCCGAAAATGGCGGCGAACTCCGCGCTGAGCACAAAGGCGTCGGCGACACCATTGAGGCCGAGCGCGCCCTCGACCGCCTCCTGCCAGAACTGCAGGCCGCCCGCATCGGGCGTGCGCCCCAGGGCCGCGACAAAGAGCCGAAATGTCGCGGTCAGCGCGGCGTTCTCCACATCGAGGAACAGCACGCCATCGGTGAAGGCGACCCGCTCGATCCCAAACAGCTCGTCCTGGCCGAGGCCGCCGATCTCGGCCGCAAGCGCCGCGCCGAGCGACAGCGTCACATCGCTGCGCGCAAGGTCATAGCGCAGGAGATCGTCGCCGAGCCCGCCATGCAGCACATCATCGCCCGGTGTGGCGGTCAGCGTATCGTCTCCGCCAAGCGCCAGGATCGTGTCGGCGCCGTCTGTGCCGGAGAGCGCCTCCGGTACCGCAGCGCCCAGCATCGTGGGGCGAAAGATGTCGAGCATCAGGCTGTCGCCTCGGGTTTCGAGCGCCACGCGCGCGCCATCGCTGGCCGGCAGAAGCTGCGCGCCGGGGCTGAGCGCGCCCTCCGCCTCTGCAACCGCCAGGCTGAGGCCGCGCAGATCGGTCGGGATCTCGGGCAGCCGCAGATCGACGGTGATGGCGTCGAGGGCGAAGTCCGCGTCTCCGGTCACATCGATGCGGTCGCGCCGCCCGGTCTCGAGATCGGCGAGATCGAGGGACAGCGTCGCTCCTGGGCTCAGCGACACTGCGCCGTCCACCAACAGCCGTCCGGTGCCCTCGCCTGCGACCTCCAAGAGGCCCGACAGCGTCAGATCGCCGCCCAGCGTCCCGTTGCCGAGCAGCCGGCCACTGTCCCCGACCACCACCGTATCCGCGCGGGCCTCGGCGCCCTGGCGGATCTCGAGCGCGCCCGTGCCGCCGGTCGCCGGATCGATCGCTCCGCTGCCAAGCGTGCCTTCGGCGCCGATCAACAGCGTGCTGCCGGTGGCCAGGAGCGAGCCTTCGCCCATCACCGTGACCAGACCGCTCGACCCGGCGGCGTTGGCGATGGCAACGGCGCTGTTTTGCCCGGTGGTCTCGACGCGGGCCCCGTCCTCGATACGGAGCTGGCCGGCGCTGCCCGAATAGGCGCCCACGGTCAGGATCCCCGCCGCGCCAACGCCCGCGCCGAGCCCGGCCGTACCCTCGAGCACCAGGCTCGTCCCCTCGCCGGTGACCAGCGCCAGCCCCTCGGCCCCGGTACCGCCCGGCGAGCCGAGGCCGATGGCCACCACGGGGAAGGCATCATCCGCGCCGTCGACCGCCAGAACTGCCCCATCGGTCAGCAGCAGCTCGCCCCGCCCGCGCTCTCCGACAAAGAGCTGCGAGCTGCGGTTCTCCTCGAACCCGGGGAGTTGGTCCGAGACCACATCGAGCCGCGATCCCGCCCCCTCGATCACTAGGAGGCCCGTCGTCTGCTCCTCGCGCCCGATGCTGACCCGCGCGCCGACACGGTTGCCTTCGCTGGTGACCGAGACCGTGCCGCCCGAGCGGATCTCGAGCACATTCTCGCCCGTCCCGCCGATGGCTTGCTGTCCAATCTCAAGCGCGGCATCCTCGCCAACGACAGAGATCGCCCCGCCGTTCTGGACGGTGGCAAAGCCCGATCCACCACGATAGCCGAGGCTGAGATAGGGGCCGTTGAACAGGTTGTCGGCGGTCGGCATGTCGCCGATCACGGGCGCATCGTCCGAGGGCCCGGTCTGGAAGAGATTGAGCACCGAGCCGGGCCCATCGACCAGCAGCACCCCCGTCGAGCCGTAATTGCGCCCGAGGCTGAAGACCGGCACGTCATAGGTCGACTGTGGATCGTTCTGGACGTTGACCGTGCCGCCATTGGTGATCTCGATCCGGCCATAGGAGCCGGCATCGCGCCCGGCGCGCAGAAACCCCGCATAGCCGGTATAGGTGGTGAAGTTCCCAAAGGCGTCGGAGGCAGTCAGCACCGTGCCGGGGCCATCGACTTGGAGCAGGCCATCGGAGCCGGCGGAGCGGCCGACGACGATGAAGAACCCATTGGCCTCGGCGCCGTTGGTCAGGGCGAGCTGTCCCTCGCCTGCGCGCCCGACATTGATGTTGCCGGCACCGCCCGTTGCGGTCAGCGCCGAGCCCGGCCCGTCCACGGTAACAAGGCCGCGCGATCCGGATGAGATCCCGATCTCCACCGCGTTGTAGCCGAAGGACAGCGCGGGGTTGGTCGTGACCGTCAGCGCACTGCCATCGTCGATGACCAGCGAGCCGGTGCCGGTGCGCCCGATTTGGGCGAGGCTCGGGCCGACCAGAGCGTCTCCGCTGCTTGCGACTGCCATTGCGTCCTCCCCGGATCGGTTCACGGCCCCAGCCTAGCGGCTTGCGGAGAGGCGGCCAACGCCAGAGGCTCGGCGCCTCCTTCACATTTGACCTGGCCGGCGCGGGACGCGGTCTGTCACGCCCGAGCAAAGCACCGACCGATCACTCGTAAATCGTCCAGGAGATGGCGCCAAACTGTGATGGAGACCTAGCCAAATTGGTTCAGAACGGGTCATCGTCGACAAGTCTTATTGGATTCGACGCAAAACTGTTAAATGCCATTGATACCCGGCAGCCTGAGAAATCAGGAGGCTGTGTTGCTGACCGTAAAATCAGTGTCGAAAACCTTTGGCGCGGTGCCCGCCCTGAAAGGCTTGTCCTTTTCGGCCGACAAGCCGCAGATCATCGGGATCATCGGTCGCTCTGGGGCGGGTAAGTCAACCTTTCTGCGCGTGATGAACCGGATGACCGATGCCTCGGGCGGAGAGCTGATGGTCGACGGCACCGATGTGCTTGGCTTGCGCGGTCGTGCCAAGATGGACTGGCAGCGCAACTGCGCGATGATTTTCCAGCAGTTCAATCTGGTGCCGCGGCTCGATGTGATCACCAATGTGATTCTCGGCCGGCTCAACCAGCAATCGGCGCTGCGCTCGTCGCTGATGTTCTTTTCCGCCGCCGAGCGGTACGAGGCTCTGCGCCTGCTCGACCGATTTGGCGTGGCCGAGACCGCGTTGCAGCGCGCCGAGACCCTCTCGGGCGGCCAGCAACAGCGCGTCGCGATCTGCCGCGCGATGATGCAGCAACCGACGTTTATCCTGGCCGACGAGCCGATCGCCTCGCTCGATCCGCTGAATGCCCGGCTGGTGATGGAAGCGCTGCACAAGATCAATCGCGAAGAGAAGATCACCATCATCTGCAACCTGCACACGCTGGATACGGCACGCACCTACTGCGACCGGATCATCGGCATGCGGGCGGGCGAGAAGGTGTTCGACGACACGCCAGACGCGCTGACCGACGCCATGGCCCGCGAGATCTATGGGGCCGAAGCAGAAGCGGCCTTTGAGGGCTCCATCACCTCGACTGCGCTCGGCGGATCGGACGCCGTCGAGCCTCCTCGTGCCATCGCCGCTGCTGGCGTGCACTAACCCAGGCGCCGTGAGCGCCCACCACCAATCCGGAGATATCCTATGACCAGCATGATCGCTCGCGTCGCCGCTATGGTTGCGGTGACATCCGTCGCCACGGCCGCCTATGCCATCGACTACAAGGGCCCGACCTTCGACCTGGCCTCGGTTCAGCCCGAGTTCCGCATCGGCTTCCTCGGCGACGAGGCCGCCCAGGACATCATCGCCCGCAACGAATGCCTCGAGGACTATATCGAAGCGGCGTTTAAGGTCCCGGCCAAGATGTTCACGTTCAAGGACTATGCCGGCACCATGGAGAGCTTTGCTGGTGGCAATCTCGACTACACCTGGTTCGGCTCCTCGGGCTATGCCGGCCTCTATCTGCAGAACCCCGATATCGGTGAGCCGATCATGACCCGCATGCAGCCGACGGGCGACACGGGCTATTACTCGGTGATGGTGACCCGCGCCGACAGCGGCATCGAGACGCTTGAGGACATGAAGGGCAAGTCGCTGGGCTTTGCTGATCCGAACTCGACCTCGGGTTACCTGATCCCTTCAATCGAGCTGGTCGACAAGCTGGGCAGCCTCAACGCCTACTTCTCGGAAACCGGCTTCCAGGGCGGCCATGAGAATGGCGTGCTGGCCGTGCTGAACGGCGATGTGGACGCGGCCGTGACCTGGGTGTCGGGCGTTGGCGCCTGGGAAGAGGGCTACACCTCGGGCAACCTGCGCAAGATGGTCGACAAGGGCATCCTGAACATGGATGACATCACCCAGATCTGGTCGTCGAACCTGATCCCGAACGGCCCGATCGTGGTGCGCAAAGAGCTGCCGCAGGAGGCCAAGGACACCCTGCTCGGCATGAAGCAGTGGATCCTGAAGAACGATCCAGAGTGCAACGAGAACATCGCCAACGGCATCGTCAAGGCGTGGGTGCCGGTCGACCACTCGTTCTACGATGTGATCGTGAAGGCCCGTAAGGCCAAGATCGAAGCGGCCAAGCAGAACTGATCACGTCTTTCCCGGGTCGCGCGGTCCGCCGTGCGACCCTTTCTTATGCGCGAGGCCCTATGGTCGACGTCCTGCCCCAGCATCTCGGACAGCTCGAGACCGAGTTGCAGCGCCTGCAGCGCCGCAAGAGCACCTACACGGTCATCGGCATTGCGATCGCGGCGGTCATCGCCTTTGTTGGCATCGACATGGCCAATTCGGCGAACGCAACACCGTTCAGCCAGGGCATCTCCAAGATCTTCGACTTCCCGATCGACATGATCGGCATGGCCTACGAGCTGGGGTTCACCCGCTGGCTCGGCCGGGTGGGCGAGTTCGTGCCCGACCTGATCCTCACGCTGAACATGGCCTTGCTGTCGACGCTGCTCGGCTTTGTGTTCGCGGTGATCTTCGCCTGTTTCGCCTCGCGCAACATCATGCGCAACGCCACGGTGGTGATGGTGACGCGGCGGATGCTGGATCTCTTCCGGTCGTTCCCCGAGATCGTGATCGCGCTGATCTTTCTCTACCTGATGGGCAAGAGCCTGCTGCCGGCGGTGATCGCGATCTGGATCCACACCACGGGCGCGCTCGGCAAGCTGTTCTCCGAGGCCATCGAGAACATCGACAACAAACCGCTCGAGGGGCTCGAATCCACCGGCGGGAGCTGGATCAGCCGCGTGCGTTTCGGGGTGTTTCCCCAGGTGATGCCGCTCTTCTTCAGCTATGCGATCTTGCGGCTCGAGATCAATGTGCGGGCCTCGACCATTCTCGGCTTCTTTGGCGCCGGCGGCATCGGTCAGGCGCTCTCGACCATGATCCAATGGCGCGATGGGGCGCGGGTGACCGCGATCTTCGTGCTGCTCGTCGTGACCATCGTGGCGCTTGACTACCTGTCGGACTGGATCCGCTCGAAACTTGTTGGGAAACGCAGATGAGCACGACCACGGAGCAGCCCCGGCTCGAGGCCATCGGCGCGGATGTGGAGCGCGCCGCCACGCGCTATCGCTATTACTTCTTTGCGGTGCTCTCGGTGGTCGTCGGCTATCTGGCCGTCTCGTGGGTGCAGTTCGACATCGGCAGCGTCGTGCAGAAATGGCGCCCGGACCGCGCCGCGCTGTTCGTGCTCGACACCTATGCACACAAAGACCACGTCACTATGCGCTGGAAGACCCCCGAGGAGATCAAGGTCGCCTTTGAGGGCGGCCACCGCGAGGTCTATGACCCCAAGCCCGACTGGTTCGTCGAGGCCCCCGATGGCGGGCGCGTGGTGAACTTCGACAATGGCGGCACGATCACGCTCTACGACACCTTCGTCACCATGAGCTGGCCGGACCGGGACGAGACCTTCGAGTTCCGCCTGAACGACGACCGCAAACCCTATGTGGTGGGGTATGAGAACCGGCTCGAGGATCTGCCGGAGTGGATGCGCCAGACCAAGAACAAGATCGAGATCCGCCCCTCGCTCTATGAGCGCCTGCAGGTCGGCACGCTCAAGGTCGAGGTGCACCGCTACGAGTTCGGCTGGAAGTACTTCTGGTTCGATTTCGACAGCCCGCTGGTCGGCTATGGGTTTCTCGATGCCATCGGCCTGATGCTCTCGAGCGACCGGGTCGTGCCCGAGATGTCGAACACCCGCCTGGTCTGGACCGAGTTTCGCGACAACGCGATCTGGCAGCACGGCACCGTGCTCTATGCCATGCTCGAGACGATCTTCATGGCGCTGCTCGGCACCATGATCGCCGCCGGCGTGGGCCTGCCGCTCGCCTTTATGGCCGCGCGCAACGTACAGCCGGTGATGGCCATGCGCTTTGCGCTCCGCCGCCTGTTCGACCTGCTCCGCGGCATCGACACGTTGATCTGGTCGCTGATCTTCCTGCGCGCTTTCGGGCCGGGGCTGTTCACCGGCATCTTTGCCATCGCCTTCACCGACACCGGCACGCTCGGCAAGCTCATGTCCGAGGCCATCGAGAACGCCGATGACAAGCAGCGCGAGGGCATCCAGTCGACCGGCGCCAGCAAAATCCAGCAGCACCGCTTTGGCATCCTGCCGCAGATCATGCCTGTCTTCATCTCGCAGTCGCTCTACTACCTGGAATCGAACACCCGCGGTGCGGTGATCATTGGCGCGATGGGCGCGGGCGGCATCGGGCTCCAGTTCCTGGGCGCGCTGCAGACGGGCAACGACTTCGAGAACGTCGCCTATATGGCGCTCTTGGTTCTGGTGACGGTCATCGCCATGGACGCCATGTCGGCCCGGCTGCGCTCGATCCTGATCGGCATCGACACCCGCTCCAAGTAATCCCCGAAAGGAAACCGACATGACCCGCATGCTCGCCGTGGCCCTTGTGCTTTTTGCTCCGCCCGCACTGGCGCAACAACAGCAGGCCGGCAACGAGGCCAGCACCAACACCGAAGAGACCTTTCAGGCGCTGATCGACCAGTGTGACGATACAGACGCGTTGATGCTTCGGGCGCGCATCCGCCTGCAGATCCCGCGCACGACTGAGGACGCGGCGACCACGGCCCAAGGCATGCTGGACGAGGCCTTTTCCAAATGCGGCGCCGGTGACCTGGACGGCGCCAAGGCGATGCTGCAAGAGGCGCTCGAGATCGCCGAAGTCGGTGCCACCGAGATCTTCGGGACCGACGCCTCCACACCCAACTGATCTCGCCTGCGGATGCTGCGGGGAGGGTCCCTCGCAGTACGCCTGGGGTGACCGTCTCCGCCGGCAAAAACAGTCAGGCCCGAGGATAGACACAGCCAAGATCGGCCTACATTCCAAGCTATGGAAGCTCGTCTCGACACTGACACCGCCGGTACCAACTCCGATATCGGGAGGCCGGCGGTTTGGATAGCAGGCCTCCTCGCGGTGCTGATCCCGCCCTTTGCCTATCTCTACATCCATCGTCCGTGGTGGTTTTTCGCCAGTTTGCTGGGCGGGCTTGTGCTGTTGCCGACGGCGCTTCATCACCCGTGGAGCTGGCCCGTCTATGCGGCGCTGGTCGTGGTGCACGCAACGGTGCTTGCCTATCGCCATGAGGTCCGGTTCCGCGATCCCTGGTATGCGCGCCCCATCGGCCTCCTGCTCTGTCTGTGTTTGACCACGACCGCGGGGGCCGGCGTGCGGCTTTTTGCGCTCGACATCTACAGGGTCGCGAGCGGCTCGATGATCCCCAGCCTTGCGGTCAACGACCTGGTGTTTGCCAAGAAATGGGGCGAGGTCGACATCGAGCGCGGTCGCATCTACCTCTTAAGCTTCGAGGGCGACAATCATGTCTATGTCAAACGCTTGGTGGGCGTGCCGGGAGACACGGTCACAATGCGCGGCAACGCGGTGTCGCTGAATGGCGAGTTGATCACCCAGGACGCCGGCCAAGGAACCGAGGGCTACCAGTTTTGGGAGAGCCTGGACGGCAACCGCTATCCGATCCTCGATCTATACAATATCCAGAAGTTCGAGCGGACCTTCGTTCTGGGCGAGGATGAGCACTTCTTTCTAGGAGACAATCGCTCGAACTCTACGGACAGCCGGATCCGCGGGCCGGTGAGTGGCGCGCAGATCATTGGTGCGGTCACCCGGGTTCCAAGGCTCTAGCGCATCGCGTGATCATGCCGCCGCTTGTATCTCGCGCCGCCCGCCAATCTGCGGTAACGCCAGCCTAAGCAATCGACGCCAAAACTGCGCGGCCCCTGTGCTCGGCAAGCAATCGGCACGCGGGGCGGGACCGCGCAACCCAGGGGGAGCCATGGCCAGCCTGCTCGACAAGATCCTCCACCGGCTGCTCGGCCGGCCCGCCGACAGCCGTGCAAAGGAGCTGCGTGAGCTTGGCGCGCTGCCAACCGCGACCTGGCAGGCCGGACGGCTCGGCCGGCTCAGCCCCGAACAGATCTCGGCCTGGATGACCGATCCCGAGAGCCTGCGCGACTACGAGGCGCTGGCGCCTCAGTTCGCCGAGCTCAAGCTGCCCGAACTGACCGGCGGCGTGAACCCGGGCGATCAGCGGGCACTCTATGCGCTGATCCGCGCCCTCCGCCCGGGGCGGGTGTTGGAGATTGGCACCCATATCGCCTGCTCCACGGTCAACATCGCCCTGGCCCTGGCGGCGAACCGGGCGGGGGAGACATCGGTCGATGGCTCGGTGACCTCGGTCGATATCCGCGATGTCAACGATCCCCGTACGCGGCCCTGGGAGGCGGCGGGCTCTCCCCATTCGCCAAACGAACTGATGCAACGCATCGGGATGGCCGATCGGGTCGCGTTCATGGTCTCGGGCTCCCTCGCCTTCATCGAGACGGCGCCGGCCGAGAGCTTCGATTTCATCTTCCTCGACGGTGACCATGCGGCCACGACGGTCTATCAAGAGTTGCCCGCCGCGCTGCGGCTGTTGCGGCCGGGCGGGCTGATCCTGCTCCATGATTATTTTCCCGGTGGCGAGAAGCTTTGGGACACCGAGCCGTTGCTCGGGCCCTATCTGGCGGTCGAGCGGCTCAAAGCGGAGGGCGCCTGGCTCGATGTCTTGCCGCTCGGCGCGCTGCCCTGGCCGACCAAGTTCGGCTCGACGCTGACCAGCCTGGCCCTCGCTGCCGAGGCGGATCGTCCCTAGGCGGCGCCCCCCCTTCAGCTCCGCGCGCGGCTCATCGAGGCATCGTAGCGGACCGGATCGACGATGCTGGCGGGCAGCGCTTGGCCGAGCACCAGGACGTTGAGGTCGGGCTCGCCGCGCTCTGCGCCGTCGATCGCTGCCGGCTCGGGGCGGATGAAGGCCATGGCGAGGTTCTCCCCCACCCGGTGGCCCCAGGCGGCCGAGGTCACGGCCCCGATCACCGTCTCGCCGGCGCGTACGCTGTCGCCGGGATGGGCCGGGGCGGCCTCGCTGTCGATCTTGAGCGTCACAAAACGCGCCCGCGGCGGGTGGTTCCGCTTGGCCAACAATGCTGCCTTGCCGGGATAGTCTGCCGGCTTGTCGAGACGGACAAAGCGGCCGAGCGCGCTCTCGAACGGATCAAATTCGGTGATCAGATCGGCCTTCCAGTGGCGAAAGCCCTTTTCGATCCGCATGGACTCGGTGGCGTGCAGGCCGAAATGCGTGAGCCCATGGGGCGTGCCTGCGGCCAGGATCGCGCGATAGGCGGCCTCGGCCTGGGCGAGGGGGACATGGATCTCCCAAGCCAACTCGCCCGAGAAGCTGACCGACATCGCCACACAGGCCACATGGCCGATATGCACAGGCCGCACCGAGAGCCAGGGGAAGGCGGCCGCTGACCAATCGGTGCGCGGAGCGGCGGCCTTGAGGATCGCGCGCGCCTTCGGTCCGGCGACCACCAGGATCGTATGGGTGTCCGTCATCGAGGCGAGGCGGACGGACCCATCACAGGGCAGGCGCGCGGTGAGCCAGTCGTAATCGTGCACTTCGGCAGCTGCGGCCGAGCCGAACCACAGCGTGTCCTCGTCGAGCCGCGCGATCGTGGCCTCGCCGGCGATGTTGCCGACCTCCGAGAGGAAATAGCCGAGCCCGACGCGCCCGACCGCCTGGGGAACCCGACCTGCGATCAGGCCGTCGAGCCAATCGCGCGCGCCGGCCCCGGTCACCTCGATGCGGTTGAAGCCCGAGACCTCCATGATGCCGGCGCGCTCGCGCACCGCTTGGACCTCGGCGGCGACGGCGCCGTGGCTCGCGCACCAGCGGAAGCTGTGGGTCTCGGCAAAGGCCGGATCCGGGCGGTAGAACAGCGCGCGCTCCCACCCACCGACGGTCCCGAACTCGGCGCCGGCGGCCGCCAGCAGTGGGGTGAGCGGCGTCGTGCGCGCGGGCCGGCCGGCCGGGCGATGCTCATGCGGGCGGTGGAAGCGAAACTCGTTCTGATAGTCCTCGATCGCCTTCAGCGCCGTCCACTCGACGGTGGCATAGCGGGCAAAGCGCCGGGGATCGAGCGCCCAGGTGTCATAGCAGGCCTCGCCATGGACGATCATCTGCGCCAGCAGCCAGCCATGCCCGCCGCCCTCGCCAAGGCCCGCACGCAGCCCTGTGATGCACCAGGCATTGCGGCGCCCCGGGATCGGCCCGACCAGCGGGACGCCGTCTGGGGTGTAGGTGATCGGACCGTTGACGATGGTGTGGATGCCCGCCTCGCCGAGGCAGGGCAGCCGGTGGATCGCGCCCTCGAGCACCGGCAGCACCCGATCGGGATCGTTCGGGCTGAGCGCATTCGTGAAGCCCGGATCAATGCCGTCGAGCCCCCAGGTCCGGCAATCCTGCTCATAAAAGCCGACCAGCAGGCCCTGTTTCTCTTGGCGCGAGTAGAAGTCGGCGCTGGGGCAGCGGATCAGCGGGACGCGGTGGGAGAGCGCCTCGATCTCGGCGATCGGCTCGGTCAGGAAGTACTGGTGCTCCATCGAGGCGACGGGGTGCTCGACCTGCATCATCGCGCCGATCTCGTTGCAGCGGTAGCCGCCGGCGTTGACGATGTGCTCGGCCTGGATGTCGCCCTTGGGCGTGTGCACGATCCAGTCGCCGCCCGGCCTTTGCGTGAGGCCCGTGACCGGCGTGTGGCGGTGGATCTCGGCGCCCCTCAGCCGTGCGCGCCGCGCCAGCGCCTGGCAGAGCTGGGCCGGGTCGATATCGCCGTCCATCGGGTCCCAGAGCGCGCCCAGCAGCCCATCGGTCGTGATCAACGGATGGCGCCGCGCGCTCTCGGCCGCGTCGATCAGCTCGAACTCTACGCCCATCGCCTTGGCCAGCGACTGGAAATGGCGGTAGCCGTCCAGATGCTCCTCGCTGGTCGCCAGCCGCAGGCCCCCATCGCCGTGGTGATAGTTGATGGGATAGTCCGGGTCGTTGGCGAGCTCCCGGTAGAGCCGGATCGAGTGCGATTTCAACCCGATCATCACCTGGTTGGTGCCGAAATTTGTGACCTGGGCGGCCGAGTGCCAGGTGGTGCCGGAAGTGAGCTCGTCCCGCTCGAGCAGCATCACATCGCTCCAGCCCTCCTCGGTGAGGTGGTAGAGCGCTGAGCAGCCGGCGATACCGCCGCCGATGACGACGACCCGGGCGGTCGTTCTCATGCGGGCGCCCCGGTCGGATAGAGCTGCGGGAAGAACGAGCCGGCGATGCGGTCGCCCTCGCCGTACCCGGCGGCCTCAAAGATCGCCCGCTCGTCCTTGGCCCAGTCGCCGCGATAGCGGATAACGCCGTCCGGGGACGTCATGCGCAGCGTGAAGCGCCGCACTGTGCGGGTCGGCACGGTGCTGGCCAGTCCGCCGTGCAGCGTGCGCATGTCGAAGAAGATGCAGTCGCCCGCGTCGAGATCCCATTGCAGCAGCTCATAGCTGTCCGGGTCCGCGGCCACATCCGGTGGCGCAAAATAGCGCTGGCCGTTCACCTCGACCCCATCGGCCAGGGCGTCCGGCCCGTCCTGCTGGTGACCATCGGCAAAGCGTACGCGCATGAAGAGCTTGTCCCACAGATGCGAGCCCTTGACGAAGGCGATGCCGTTCTCGCGCGTCACCGGTTCGAGCGGCAGCCAGAGCACACACATGGTGCCCTCAAAGTCGAAATAGGCGAGGTCCTGGTGAAACGGCGGGCGCGAGCGCGATCCCGCCTCGCGGAGGAACCAGTTGTCCATAACCAGGTTCACGCTCGGCGCGCCCAGCAAGCCGGCCGCCAGCGCGCCGCACGGGCTCTCATGCACAAAGCGGCGGAACTGGGGGATGTCGTTCCAGACCCAGAAATCCTCGACATAGGCCGGTGCACCGGGCTCTTTGGTGTGCCGGGCCAGGCGCGGCGAGGGATCGCCGAGATCCGCATCGATGCCCTCGCCAAGGATCTTGAGCCAGTCGGTGTCAAAGGCGCCTCGCAGGCACACGGCCCCGTCGCGGCGAAAGGCATCGATATCGGTGTCGGCGACGAGGGGCGATTGGGTCTCTGCCATGGCGGTCTCCTTGGATCCAAGCTGCATGGAACGTCCGCGATGCATGCGGCGTCAATGGGGCTTGGTGAGCATGCGGAAAAGCCGATCTTGCGCTTCGAAAATCCGCAGGGGGCTTGCTCCGCGCATGGCACGCGCGAACGCTGAGCGCCGAGGCCGCACCGGGCTGTCGGGCGGCATATCTGACGGGAGATGCATGCCATGGAGCCGGGTCGCCGTTCGCGCCGTCGGTCCGCCACGGCCGGGCGCGCGGCACGTGTGGCCAAACGCCGCTCGGACAGCGGTCAGCCGAATCCCGCACCGCCAGGGCAGCCGGGCGGGCTCTACCGGCCTTTGAGCGAGGCCGAGCTCAGCGCGATTTGGTCCACAGCATTGCGGTTGTTGTCCGAGCTCGGCATGGGTGCGGCACCCGATGTGCTGGTCGATGTGGCCCGGGATAGGGGCGCGCGCGTCAACGCCGACGGCCGGCTCTGCTTTCCCCCCGCCATGATCAAGGCGATCATCGCGGCGACCCCGCGCCGGTTTACGCTCCATGGCCGTGCACCGGGGCGCGCCATCGAGGTCGGCGGAGACGGCGTGCATTTCGGCACCGGCGGGGCGGCGGTCCAGACCCTGGATCTGGAGACAGGACAGTACCGGCCCTCGACGCTGGCGGATCTGCACGCCTTTACCCGGCTGCAGGACCGGCTGACGAATGTGAGCTGGTTCACCCGCTGTTGCATCGCGACGGATGTCGAGGACGCCTTCGATCTGGATGTGAACACGGCCTATGCTCTTCTGGCCAACACCACCAAGCCGGTGGGCACGGCGTTCACGCTCGGCGCCCATGTGGACCCGATCGTGGACCTGTTTGATATGGTTTTGGGCGGCCCCGAGCGGTTTCGGGCCACGCCCTTTTGCAAAGCGCATATCAGCCCTGTGATCTCTCCGCTGCGCTATGGCGAGGATGCGGTGGAGGTCACGCTCGCTTGCACCCGGCGCGGGGTTCCGATCAACTGCATCATCGCGGCGCAGTCCGGGGCGACGGCGCCGGCGACCCTGGCGGGGTTCCTGGCGCAGAGCTTGGCCGAGACCCTGGCCGGGCTTGCCATGGTCCACGTCTTTGCCCCGGGCCATCCGGTGATCTTCTCGAACTGGCCCTTGGTGGTCGATCTGCGCACGGGCGCGTTCTCGGGCGGGGCGGCCGAGAGTGCGGTGCTGAATGCGGCTGCCGCGCAGCTGTCGAACTGGCTGGGGCTGCCCTCGGGCGTTGCCTGCTCGATGACCGATGCCAAGGCGCTCGATGCCCAGATGGGGGCCGAGAAGGCCATTGCCGCCCTGGCGGCGGGGCTGGCTGGGGGCAACATGATCTACGAATCGAGTGGGATGATGGCGGCGCTTCTCGGCGCGAGCTTTGAGGCCTTTGTGATCGATGACGAGATGCTGGGGGCGGTCTATCGCATGCTCCGCGGGGTCGAGGTGACTGAGAGCGCGCTGGCCTTCGAGACCATTCGAGCGGCGGTTCTGGGAGAGGGGCATTTTCTCGGCGCAGCCGAGACCCTGGCGGCGGTGGAGCGGGATTACTTCTATCCCTCGCTGGCCGATCGCGATCCGCCGGCGCTCTGGGCCGAGAACGGGCGTCCGGACATCGCCGAGCGCGCCCGGGCCAAGGCGCGCGCCATCTTGGCAGAGCACAAGCCGGATCCGCTCGGCCCCCAACTCGACCGAGCCATTCGGCGCCGGTTCCGCATCCTCGCCTAGTGCTCGGGCGTGTCCAGCAGGCGGATCGCGTCGTCGAGCCAAGGGGCCAAAGCGCGCGCCGGCTCTACGGCTCGCTCTGCAATCGCGGTACGCAGGGCGTGCGCGGTCAAGCCGGGCAAGGAGCCCAGTGTCCCGGCACTGGCATAGAGCGACAGATGCCGCGCAAAGCCCGCGAAGGGCAGGGGCCGCATCTCGAGGGCTGCGTGCACCTGCGGCGTGCGCAGATAGCCAAGCGCGGTGGTGATCGTCCAGCCGCCCGTGCGCGCCACCAGCGCCATGGCGGCGTGGTTGGTGTCGACGGCAAACCGGGGGGCGGCATCGAAGCGCAGGCGTTGGAGCTGTGCCGCGATCTGGCGCCGGATGATCTGCGGTTCGGCAAAGCCGGTCATGGGCGCGCGGCCGAGGGCCGAGCGCAGGTTCTCGCCCTCGCCCTCACCCTTGCCCTCGGCCAACAGGCCCTTGGCCACGACCAGGACAAAGGGGTCGCGCACCAGGGCGTGGCGCTCGAGATCCGGCGGGGTCGGATCGCTGTCCGCCGCCACGGCCAGATCCACCGACCGTGCCATCAGCGCTTCGAGATTGGCGTGGCTCAACCCCGTGCGGCACAGAACCGTGCCCACGGGCAGCATCTCGGCCAGCGCGAGCAAGAGGGTCGGCGTCACATCCGCGTCGAAATCCTCGATCATGGCCAGGCGCAGTTCCGGAAGCGCGGCAAAGCGCCCCTCAGACAGCTCGGCCCGGGCCTTGAGCAAGCTGTCGAGCGCGCCTCGGGCATGGCCGATAAAGACCCGTCCGGCCGGGGTGAGATCGATGGGCCGCGCCGTGCGGTCGAGCAACCGGGCGCCCACTGCGCTCTCGAGATTGGTGAGCTGCTGGGAGAGCGCGGAGGGGCTGGCCTCGAGCCGGCGCGCCGCCTCGGCCAGACTGCCGGCCTCGACGACCGCGACAAAGGCCTCGATCGCGCGCAATGTCAGCCGGGCCGTTGGATCCTTGGGCGTCGCCTGCATCTCTCCCGTCCCGTGACCTGCGATCAGCCAAGGCTGAGGCCACGGGCTTGTCAAGCGGGGAGCATCGGTGGCCGGCGGGGATCAGGCCGCGTGGGTGCGCGCCTTTTGGGGATCGTAGATCGGCATCGGCACCACGGCGGCCGTGGTCTCGAGCGCGTCACCACGCAGCACCAGCGTGCTCCCCTCGGCCACATCGGCCCGCACATGCGCTAGGGCTAGGGATTTTTCCAGGCGGTGAGAATAGGCGGGGCTGTTCACCGTGCCCACGGCCGTGCCGCCAAGCAGCAGGGTCTCGCCGCCCTCCACCATGTCCGAATGGTCGATGACCAGGCCGACATTGCGGATCTTGGGCGCGCCCTCGGCCGCCAAGAGCGCGGTGCGCCCCCGGAAATCGGGCTTGTCGCGGTTCACGGTGAAGCCGAGGCCGACCTCCCAGGGCGTGTGATCCGTGGTCATGTCATAGCCGTAGAACAACAGCCCGGCCTCGATCCGGACCTTGTCGAGCGCTGTGAAGGAACAGGGCATCACGCCGGCCGCAACCAAGTCGTCCCAAACCTCGCCCGCATGGCGTGCGTCGACAAAGAGCTCATAGCCGCGCTCGCCGGAATAGCCGGTGCGCGAGATGCGGCAGGGATGACCGAACAGCTCGACCGCGCGGTGCTGGAAATAGGCGAGCGGCGCCAGATCCTCCGAGCAGGCGGCGTTCAGGACAGCCAATGCCTGCGGCCCCTGGACCGAGATGTCGTGCAGAGCGTCGGTGAATTCGATCGCCACATCCTTGCCCTCGGCCGAGGCCGTCAACAGCGCCATGGTGTCGCCGGAGCCATGGACGACCATCCACTCCTCCCCCCCATTGTTCGAGACGATGGCGTCATCGGCCATGGTCCCCGCTTCGGTCAGGACCGAGAGATAGGCCGAGCGACCGGGCCCGACCCGGCTCATATCGCGGGTTGTCAGATGATCGAGCACGGCGGCCGCATCCGGCCCGCGCACAAAGACCTTCTTCAGCGGAGACATGTCGAACATGCCGACCGCGTCGCGCACCGCGTCGTGCTCGTCCCGCGGATCGCTGCTGTAGGACCAGGCGGTGCCCATGCCGTTCCAGTCCTCAAGACCCGAGCCAAGGGCCCGGTGGCGGTCGGCGAGAACGGATGTGCGGCTGAGAGGGTCGGTCATCGGGAGCTCCTGTGCGTTCAATGCCATTGATCGGTCATCTCGGATTTTCGGCGCTGGACGAAATCCGTGAGCGCCTCGGCAAGGCCAGCCTCCATGGGCGGCGGCTCATAGGCGGCGAGCATGGCTTTCCAGCGGGCGTTCGCGCGGTGTTCAAGCGTCGGTGCACCGGCATCCGACCAGGCCTCAAAGGACCCGGCCTCCGGCAGATCCGGGGCGTAGTTGGCGGTCCGGTAGTGGCTGAGCGTGTGTCCCGTGGACAGAAAGTTCTGCCCCGGACCGGTCTCGTGATACGAGGCCCGCGCCATGGCCGCGCCATCGGTCTGGAAGCCCTGCAGCAGCCGCAGCATCGCGCCGCAATGGTCGAGATCCATCACGAATTTCTCGTACGACACCGTCAGGCCGCCCTCGAGCCACCCGGCCGCATGCCATACCTGGTGCGCGCCCGACAGCAGGGCCGCCCACATGGCATCGGCGCTGTCCTGCATGGCCTGGCCATCTGCTGCGTTCGAGGCGGTGATCTGCCCTCCGCCCGCGCGCACCGGGATGCCCAGACGCCGCCCGAGCTGCCCCAGGGCCAGGGTCACCAAGTTTGCCTCGGGTGTCCCAAAGGTCAGCGCACCGGATTTGAGGTTTACCGTCGAATGGAAGCTGCCGAGCACGCAAGACACGCCTGGACGCACCAGCTGGGCCAAGGCGATCCCGACCATCCCTTCGGCCAGGGTTTGCGCCGCAATGGCCGCCGGCGTGATCGGTCCCATGATCCCGCCAAAGACCGCCGGCGAGACCGCCACGCATTGGTTCGCCGCCGCGTAGATCCGCAGCACCTCCGACATGCTGGCGTCATAGACCAGCGGCGAGTTCACATTGATATTGGCCTGGATCACGGCATGCTGATCGAGCACCGCTGGCCCAAAGGCCAAGGCGGCCATAGCGATCGAGTCCCGGGCCCGTTCGGGCGCCGTGACGCTGCCCATAAAGGGTTTGGTCGACAGGGTCAGATGCGCCTGGATCATGTCGAGATGCCGCTTGTTCACCGGCACATCGACCGGCTCACAGACCGTCCCGCCCGAGTGGTGGAGCCAGGGCGAGGCATAGGCAAGGCGCACCAGGTTCCGGAAATCCTCGAGCGTCGCATAGCGCCGGCCGCGGTCGAGATCAGTGACGAAAGGGGAGCCATAGCCCGGCATCAGAACGACATGGTCGCCCCCCAGGGTGACGCTGAGCGCCGGATCGCGGGCGAGCAGCTGGAACTGCCTGGGCGCGGTCGCGCAGAGGGCGCGCGTCTGGCCTGGGGCGAACCGGACCCGCTCCCCCACAACTTCGGCGCCTGCCTCCCGGAACAGCGCAAGCGCGGTGGGATCGCCGCGAAACTCGACCCCGATCTCGTTCAGGATCCAATCGGCCTGGTCCTCGATGGCCGCGAGCGCTGCGTCGTCCAGCAAGGCCAAGGGCGGGATCTGGCGCCGCGTGGGTCCGGGCAGCGGGGCGGCCGCGCGTCTCGGCTCCCGACGCCCACCGCGACGCTTTGTGCTCGCGGCCTGCGCCGAGCGGTCATGGCGTGTCGGTTCCGATTGCATGGGTTGGCGCACTCCCCGGTTTCGCCCCCAGCTTGCCGAGAGCATGGGCCTGTGGTCGAGCGAAGAGTTCTGGCCTTTCCGTTTAGTCAAGTTAAACTCGCGCCATGCGGTTCAAACATTATGAAGGTCTGCGCAGCTTCGCCATCGTGGCGCGCCATGGGCGCATCACCGGGGCCGCCGAGGAGTTGAACCTGACCAAGGGCGCGGTGTCACACCAGATCAAGGCGCTGGAGGGCGAGCTTGGGTTCGACCTCTTCCACCGCATGCCCAGAGGCGTGCGGCTGACCCAAAAGGGCCAGCTGCTGCTCCATTCCGCGCGGACCGCCTTCGACATGCTCGACCGGCAGATCGAAGCCCTGCGCGACCAGGCGCGGCGCTCGATCACCTTGGGGCTGTCGACCTATCTCGCCTCACGATGGCTCTCGCCGCGGCTGAAGGACTTCATCCAGCACCATCCCTCGATCCGGTTGCGCATTCAGCCGATGGTGGACCTCTTCGATCTCGAGCGGGACGGCATCGACATCGCGATCCGCTGGGGGCGCGGAACCTGGACCGATATGCGGATCGAGCCGCTGTTCCACTGCCCGGCCTTCCCCGTGGCCGCACCGCAGACCGCCGCGCGGATCAGGCAGGTGGGCCTGGCGGCTGGCCTGTCTGAGACCATGCTGCTGGATGACCGCGACGGCAGCACCGCCTGGGCAGAGTGGCTGGAGCTGGCCGGGCTGCCGAGCCGGGCGCGGCGAGGGACGCTGACGATCCCGGACCCCAATGTCCGTGTCCAGGCGGTGGTCGATGACCAGGGTGTCGCGATCAACGATCCGCTGATCGCGCCAGAATTGGCCTCGGGCGCCTTGGTGCGCCTCTCCGACGTTGCGCTCGACGACTATGGCTATCACATCGCCTTGCCGCCCGATGCGCTCAGCAACCCCGATATCGGCCTCTTGGTCGCGTGGCTCAAGGCCGAGGCGCACGAGCGCGCGCACCCCTAGCGACCGGCGCAGGCCCGGTCATCTGGGATGCTGCATACCCCACAGGCGGAGCGCCTCGATGGCGTCCCGCAGCAAACGCCCCTTTTCGGTCAGGCTGTACTCGACCCGCGGGGGCACGACGGCAAAGACTTTGCGCGAGACGATCCCGTCGGCCTCGAGCTCGCGCAACTGTTTGGTCAGGCTGCGCTGGGTGACATTGCCGACCCGCCGCAGCAGCGCGTTGAAGCGCAGCGTCTGGTCCAACAGGTGATAGATGATCAGCCCCTTCCACTTTCCCGCAATCTGCTCAAGCGCGGCCTCGACCGGGCAGCCATCGCTGCAGTCATAGCGCTCGAAGCGGGCGGTGGCCGGATCGTCTGGCATCTTGGTATCCATTTGGTGCGTATAGCCCCGAAGTGTGCGTACTTGTGTCTGTGCGCCTGTCCGGTCATATGCCGACCAGACGCCATTTGTCAAAACGAGGAGCCCGCCCGATGCCACTCACCATCCTGGCCCAGATCGCCGCCGTTCCCGGCAAGGAAGCGCTGGTGCGATCCGAGCTCGAGAAGCTCATTCCCATCACCCGCGCCGAGGACGGCTGCCTGCAATACGATCTGCATGTGGACACGACCAAGCCCGGATTTTTCGTGTTCTACGAGAACTGGGCATCCCGCGAGCAGTGGCAGACCCACATGAACGCGCCGCATTTGGCCGCCTATATGCTGGCCACCGAGGGCGCGGTCGAGAGCTTCACCCTGAACGAGATGACGAAACTCGTCTGAGGGCCATCGATTGGAGACTGTCATGGCATTCTACTCGGTTCTTGCCGTCACGCCGACGACCCAGGATTGGATCCCGGGCTATCTGCCGGCGGCCAACGCACTGGTGGCGCAGCATGGCGGCACCTATCTGGCGCGCACGGCGAACCATGCGCGTCTGGAGGGCAGTGGCGCCGATGCGGCCTTGCGGATCATCATCGAATGGCCCTCCAAAGCCGCGGCCGAGGCCTTTATGAACGATCCGGCGTACAAGGAGCATCTTGAGGCTCGGACCGCCGGGTCAGAGAGCCATCACGTCTTGATCGAAGGCAAGGACGACCTCGCCTGAGACGGGGCCAAGCGCCCAAGGAGAGCACAGCCATGGCAAAGACAATCCTGATCACCGGCTCCACCGATGGGATCGGGTTGGTGACGGCCGAGATGCTGGCCGCGGCCGGTCACACCGTGCTGCTGCACGGCCGGAACCCGGTCAAACTGGCGGATGCCGAGGCGAAAGTCAGCGCCGCCGCGACGGGGGCGTCCGCCGCGAGCGTCGAGACCTATCTGGCAGATCTGTCGGATATGGCCGAGGTGGATGCTCTTGCCGATCGCGTGGCGGCGGCCCATGACGGGCTCGATGCGCTGATCAACAATGCGGGCATCTTCAAGACGGCGCATCCCATGACGGCCGCAGGGCTCGATGTGAGGTTTGCCGTCAACACCCTTGCGCCCTATCGGCTGACCAAGCGGCTGTTGCCGCTGATCGGACCGAAGGGGCGGGTGGTCAATCTGTCCTCCGCCGCGCAGTCGCCCGTGGATCTCGAAGCCCTCTTTGGGCGCACCCGGCTCGCGGATATGCCGGCCTATGCCCAGAGCAAGCTGGCCATCACCATGTGGACCGCCGCCATGGCGCGGACGCTCCCCGAGGGGCCCGTCGTCGTCTCGGTCAATCCGGGCTCGCTGCTCGGCAGCAAGATGGTCAAAGAGGGCTTTGGCGTCGAAGGGGGCGATATCCGGATCGGCGCCTCGATCCTGGTCCGCGCGGCGCTGGGCGCGGCCTTTGCCGATGCCTCCGGGCGCTATTTCGACAATGATCGCGGGTCCTTTGGGCCGCCGCACGCTGATGCCCTCGATGCCGGGAAATGCGATGCCCTCGTCCAGGCGGTCGAGGCGTGCCTGGACGAGGTCGCTGGCCGGGCCTGAGACCCCTCAGGCCGCGCGGTCGAACACCAGACGCAAGGTCACCGGCGCCACCCGGGTGATGCCCGGTAACTCCGCCAGCTCCATCAGCCGGTCGATGCTAGGGTCGATCCCCATCTCTTCGGTCGAGAGCATGATCATCTCGTCATTCATCACCAGCGTGCGCGCATGGCTGAGGCGCGCAACAAAGAAGGTGGTGTAGATGTCGATGGTCAGCGGTCCGATGGCCAAGGCGCCCTCCACGTCGAGCATCTTGGTGTCCCCGGGCGCCATGATGTCGAGCTCGGTCATGTCGATCTCGGCCATCAAGGTGGCCTTGTCGGCGCCCATGGCCTCGAACACCACCTTGCGCATGCGCTCATTGCGGATGTCGATCCAGGTCTCGACGGTGGTGAGATCGATAGAGACCGAGACAAGCCCCGCAGGGCTGACGGAGCCCGACAGTCCGGTGAAGTGGTTGACCTCGCCGATGCTGTCTCGCTTGATCGAGCCATAGGCGATTTTCGAGGCCTCTTTCGACAGCACCCATTGCTCTGCTTGGGCCGCGGTTCCTCCAAAGACCAGCGCCAGCGTGGCGGCGGCTGCAAACATCCTCTTGCGCATACGAGCCATATCTCCCTCCCTTGGCCGCCCTTTGAGCTGGGCGGTGCGCGCGGCGCGGGCCCGACGGGCCACCCCCGCCGCCCTGGCCGCATAAGAAGGAAACACGCGAGCCCCCCGAATTATTCGATCGCCGCGATGCCCTTGGTCACGCGCGACGGGCCGCGGGCGCCAAGGCTCGGCCGCTCTTGATCTGCCGAGCGATCTGCGGTTGGCTCAACCATGTCCGATGATCTCTTCCGCCCCGTTGGCAGCTTTCTGGGCGTGCCGCAGCGCACCGATCTGACCGGGTCCGGGGCCGCCATCCTGGGCCTTCCCTTCGATGCAGGCGGGCATCCGCGGCGCACCGGGGCGCGTCTGGGGCCAGCGGCCATTCGTATGATGTCGACCGATATGGTGCGCCATCACCGGCCCGAAGATGCGGATGCGCGCGATCCGGCCGCGGCGCTCGGGCTGATCGATCTGGGCGATGTGGCGGTGCTCCACGGCGATCATGACTCTTCTTTGGCTCGGATCGAGGCCGCTTATACCCGGGTGATCGCCGCCGGCACGGTGCCGATCGGCCTCGGAGGCGACGGCATGGTCAGCGTGCCAGCCATGGCGGCGCTGGCCGCGGCACATCCCGGCTTGGCGGTGATCCATCTCGACAGCCATACGGATGCCTATCCGCCCAAGGCTGGCGTGAATGCCCCGCCGCTCGACCCGGCCACGACCTTTGGCCATGCGGCCGAGCGGGGCTTGGTGGTGCCCGAGCGCTCGGTCCATGCGGGCTTGCGGGGCTTTGCCTATGTGCCCGGCGTCTTTGCCCATGCGGAGGGGCTCGGCTATCGCCTCATCCCTATGAGCGTGATCGAGGTCGAGGGCATCCCCGCCACGGCCGAGCGCATCCGCGCCATCGTCGGCGGTGCGCCGGTTTTTCTGTGCGTGGACATGGATGTCTTCGATCCGGCGACGGCGCCTGGGGTCTATACGCCGGCCTGGGGCGGGCTGACGGCGCGCGAGGGACTGGGCTTGCTGCGTGCCTTGGCGGGGCTCGACATCGTGGGCTGCGACATCAACACCGTGACGCCCGGCTTTGATGTCCAGGGGCAGACCGCGTGGCTGGCGGCCACGGTGGCCTTTGAGATGCTCCATCTGATCGCCGCCTCGCCCCGCCGCGCCGGGCGCTGATCGCGCCTGCAGCCTCTCGCAAAACCGGGCGGGGTCGCTAGACTGTGGCCGAAGCGAAAGGAGTTCCGCCATGCCTGACGATCTCTCCACCGACGTCTCCGTCGCCCGCCGAGACCTCGCCGCGGCCTATCGTCTGATCGCGCATTTCGGCCTAGATGACGGCATCTACACGCATATCTCCATGCGCCTCGGCCATGACCGGTTCCTGCTCAACCCCTTTGGCCTGAGCTTTGACGAGATCCGCGCCTCGACGCTTGTGACCATCGATCACGAGGGCGCAGTGATCGACGACCCGCTCGGCAATGGCGTGAATGTTGCGGGGTTCACCATACACTCGGCGGTGCATATCGCGCGGCCCGATGTGGCCTGTGTCGCGCACACGCACACGGTGGCCGGGGTCGCGGTGTCGAGCCAGGAGAAGGGTCTGCTGCCGCTCAACCAATGGTCGCTGCAGTTCTACAACCGGATTGCGTTCCATGATTATGAGGGGATCGCGCTCGATCTGGGCGAGCGGGAGCGCTTGGTCGCCGATCTCGGCGCGCTCGACACGATGATCCTGCGCAATCACGGGATGCTCACCTGCGGCGCTACGGTTGGCATCGCGGTCAAGAAGATGTTGAACATCGAGCGCGCCTGCAAAGCGCAGGTGGCTGCGCTGGCCGGAGGGGTTGAGCTGCGCTGGCCGCCCCATGAGGTTTGCGAGCGCACGGCCCAGCAATACGAGGCGGGATCGGTGACGACCGCCACCGGCCAGGCGCGCGATTTCCAGTGGGAGGCCTATTTGCGGCTCATGGACCGGGTGGCGCCCGACTACAAGGACTGAGCCCGCGCTGGGGGCGGCCCCGGCGGTGTCGACGCGAGCCGTCCGTAGTGCTGCGGCTGCCGGGTCTGGAAGGTGCCCCATTGGTGGCGGTCCCGGACGGCTTGCTCGAGATCGAGCCGGGCCATCAGGATCGCCTCGCGGTCACGCCCGGCATCGGCGATCACCCGCGCCCGATGATCGGCACAAAACGAGGTGCCATAGAACGCCAGGGTGACGCCGTCATCGGTCTCGCGCCCGATCCGGTTGGCCGCCAGCACCGGCACCAGGTTAACCGCCGCATGGCCCAGCATCGCGGCCCGCCATTGCTCGGCGCTGTCCCAGCTCGGATCAAAGGTCTCGCTTCCGATGGCCGTGGGGTAGACGAGAAGCTCGGCCCCCATCAGCGCCATCGACCGGGCAAGCTCGGGAAACCACTGATCCCAACAGATCCCGACGCCAAGCGTCAGATGGCGAGTCTGCCACACCCGAGGCCCATCCGGGCTGGGGTCGAAAAAGGCATCTTCGTGATAGGCCTCGAACTCCGGGATGTGGCATTTGCGATAGGTGCCGAGGACCGTGCCATCGGCATCGATCACGGCCACGGCGTTGTAGAGCGCCTCCCCATCGCGTTCGTAGAACGAGAGCGGGATCACCACGCCGCGCCGCCGCGCCAGCTCGGCAAATCGCGCGATCGTCGGATGGTTTTGGGCGGGACGGGCGAGCCGGCGGTACTCGGCCTTGGGCGTCTTGCAGAAATAGGGCGTCTCGAACAGCTCGGAAGGCAGGATCAACTGCGCCCCACGATCGGCAGCCTGCTCGGCCATGGCAAAGACCCGGTCGATGGTCGCCTCGGTGTCCCAATCGTGATGGGTCTGCAGGGCGGCGACGGTGAGGTGTCTCGGCATGCTCGGATCTCCCTGTGCCTGTGGTCGGCCCAGGGTAGGCCGCCGCCGCGCTAGGGATCCAGATCCGAGTTGGGGGCGTCAGCGCTGGCCGTGTCGAGCGCCGCGCCAAAGGCCTCCAGCACCGGCTCGATCTGCAAATCGGGATTGGCTGCGACATTTCTCAGCCAGGTTTGTCCGCCGAGTTTGGTGAGCGAGACCGATCCTGGGGGGCAGAGCGCGCGGACCGCCTCGCCGCTGGCGCGGGTGGGGCGCCACAGGACGACACCGGTGCTGGGCGCGGCGAACAGGGTGGCATCAGGGCGGGCGCTCACCCAATCGGCCAGGCGCTGGGCCGCGGCCATGCCCCGCTCGATCCTCTCCGCCAAACCGCGGCGGCCGAGCGCCATGAGCGTCGCCAGCAAGGGCACGGCCATGGCCCCGTGACTGCCGAGCAGCCCGATATTGGGTGCGGCCAGATAGGCGCCACCAAAGCTGATCGCGCCATGGGCTGCCGCCGCATCGCGAAAGAACACGAGCGCCGACTCTTTCGGTTGGTAGAGCCATTTGTGCGCCGAGATCGCCACCGAGTCGGCCTTCTCGATCCCCGAGAGCAGAACGGCGTGGTCCGTCAGCCGCAAAGGCCCCGCCCAGGCGGCATCGACATGGGTCCAGGCCGCCGAGCCACAAAGCCGCAAGGGATCCACCGCCCCGGCATTGGTCGACCCCGCGGTTAAGACGAGGCAGGCCTCGCCCAAACCTTCCACCCGCGCCAACGCGTCGGGATCGAGCGCGCCGCTGCGATCGGCGGGAACCGCCTCGAACCCCAGGCCGAGTATATGCGCGGCTTTGGCGACCGACAGATGCGCGGCCTCGGAGGCCACGACGCGCCGCACTCGGGCGAGCTCGCGCGCCGCCCAGATGCCGGTGAGATTGGCGATGGTCGATCCCGGGACCATGTGGCCGCCCTGCATCCCGAATGCAGGCGCCAACCAGTCGATCACGCGCGCCTCGAGGTCGCGGGCAACGGGAGCGGT
Source organism: Pseudomonadota bacterium (assembly GCA_039187815.1). GTDB lineage: Bacteria > Pseudomonadota > Alphaproteobacteria > Rhodobacterales > Rhodobacteraceae > Thermohalobaculum. The sequence goes on from JBCCZI010000004.1 coordinate 66,835, forward strand.
GTCCGGGTGGAGCAGGTTCTGGTTGCGCGCTGCGGTCCAAAGGGCGGTTGCCCAGGCGATCCAGGGTGTCGGAGGGTCCATATGGTCGAACGAATGCGGGCCGCCCAAGCGCCGCGCCTCGCCGAGGGCGGGACCGGCCAAAGCCTCGAGCGTGCCGAGGCCGCCTAGACCTTCCTCGGGCAATCGAGCGGGCAGGGGCGGGCTCGGTCCTGTTTGCGCCAACAGCGCGACGGCGCGAGCCAAACCCTCGGCGTCGGGCGCAAAGGCCGGATCAGGCATCGGTGCGGCGCGCGATGGCGCGCTGGATCAGCGCGTCGAAATCCTCTGGGCTGCGGACCGCCTCGACCTCGGATGCGCTCACCCGAACGCCCCAATTGCGCGCAATCGCGGCATAGCGGGGCACCCGGTGGGCGATCAGCTGCCGGAATCCCCAGACGATAAAGGCGTTGGGATCGATCCCGGCCCCGTCCACATCGTGCTCGGCCAGATAGGACCGCCAGGACTGGCGCAGGAAGCTCTCGGGATAATACATGGGTTTTGGTGCCCGCTCGAAGCGCCGGGCAAGCTCGTCGGCCAGCGTCTCGGTGCCCTCGATCTGCACCAACAGCACCTCGGAGGCGAGTTTCGAGAGCACCGGGTCATTGGGGTCCTCAGGGTCGACCACCTCGCAGATCGAGCCGCCCGTGTCACAGAGAAAATGCGCATAGCCATAGATTTCGCGCGCTTTGCTGAGGAACATGCCCGTATCGGTCAGGGCGGCGATCTCCGCCTCGCGGTGCTGGCGCTGGCGTCGGATGTATTCCTCGAAGGGGATGCCGCCCCTGGCCGGATCCCCTGGTTTGCCGAGATAGGTCGACAGCGGGGCGAGGTTCTCGAAGGTGATGTTCGAGGCGATATAGATCGAGTCCGACCGCAACAGCTCGCGCAGCAAGGGCACGCGCATCGCTTCGCGCTTGAAGTTGTCGACGATGTGCTCGCCCATATAGCGGGTGCCGATGCGGTAATCGACCGAGTAGTGGAACCAGTTTGCCTCGGCCCGCAGCATGGCCGCCGTACAGGTCTTGCCGAGCCCGGACATGCCGAACAGGGCCACCGCCTTGTGCTCGGCGGCCCGGTAGGCCTCGGGGGTGGGGTAGAGCAGCGGATGCGCCATGGGGTCCTCGCCAGCGGCCGTTGCCGGGGCTTACAACGGGCCGCGCCGATGTGCGAGAGGCTTTTGCCTCAGAGCTTCTGGCCGGGCTCCGGGATCAGCAGGTGGCGCTCGGAGAGCCAGGGGTGGATCGCCACGGCTTGGCGCAGCGCGATCTGTCCAAGCTCGGTCTGTCCCTGGCGCATCAGGATGACCGCTCGGCCCGAGAGTGCGCCGAAATGGTCGGGTTCGAGCGCCAGGGTCCGCACGATCGCATCGAGCGAGGCCTCGAGCCGGTCGCGGAAAAAGAGCATGGTGGCCAGTTGGTTCCAGCCCTCGGAGTATTCCGGGCAGTACTCGGTCAACTCCCGCGCCGCGCTCTCGGCGGCCTTGAAATCCTTCCAGCGCCGGCGGTCATAGATCCGGTCCATCAGCTCTTGGGATTTCGCGTCTGGTGCCTCGGACCAAAAGGCCCAGATTTCCTGGGCAACCGCACGGCCGGCGGTCTCGTCCGGGGCGTCGGCCAGCCGCTCGAACAGGCCTGAGCGCCGGGTGTCGTCGAGATCCCAGGGCTCGCAGGCTGAGGCCATGGGACCCGCAAGGCCCAGAGTCAGGATGCCGATCCACACGATGAGACTGCGCATGGCGCCTCCGCTGTCTGTCGATCCGGCAGTCTGACAGACCTCGGGGGCGATCGACAAGCGCTTCCGCCGCCGCCCTGGAGGGCGCGCGGCGGGCCATGGAAGTTACTTCTGCGCGGCCTCGATAGATTTCGTGAGGATGGCCTCCGCCTCGGCGCGGTCGCCCCAGCCGATGACCTTGACCCATTTGCCGGCCTCGAGGTCCTTGTAGTGCTCAAAGAAATGCTGGATCCGCTCGATCATCTTATCCGGCAGGTCCGAGAGCTGCTGCACCTTGGCCTGGAATGGATCAACCTTTTCCACCGGTACGGCGATCAGCTTGTCGTCCATGCCGCCGTCGTCCTCCATCTTGAGCACGCCGATCGGACGGCAGCGGATCACGACCCCGGGGGCGAGGTCGAAATCGCAGATCACCAGCACATCCGTCGGATCGCCGTCATCGTGCAGCGAGTTCGGGACAAAGCCGTAATTGCAGGGATAGAACATCGGCGTGTTCACGATGCGATCCACAAAAACGGCGCCCGAGTCCTTATCGATCTCGTACTTCACCGGTGCGCCGCCGCCGGCCCCGCCCGTGATCTCGATCACCACATTGATGTCAGAGGGTGGATTTTTCCCGGCCGGGATCGCATCGAGGTCCATGTGCCACGTCTCCTGTGCATGCAGCGCGTTTCCGCGCCGCGCCTAGCACAGCGCGGACCTCCGGCCAATGCCGGCTTTGGGACGGATCGACGCGCCCGGCCGGAGGATCTCCGACCCGGCGCAGAAGCGTCGTTCAGGCGGCGATCCGACGATGGGGCATCGGGAACAGCCCGCCAAAGGTCAGCCTGTGATGGGCCGGCACCGCGCGGCCGTCCTCGAGGACGACGCCGGGGTCGACGATCGAGCCCGCACCCACCGACGCTCCGCATCCGATGCGGCATCCGTCGCCGATGCTGGCCTCCTCGCCGATCCGCACCACATCGCCGATCTCGACACCGTCGCCGATCTTGCTGTCGGCTCCGATCGTGCTGCGGATGCCGATCGAGCAGTCAGACCCGATCGACGCACCACCCTCGACAACGCCGTGCTGGTTGAAGAAGCAGCGCTCACCGATCGCAATCCGCCGAAGTAAGACGCTGTCCCCATCGTTGAGGATGCGGCTCGTGCCGAGCATCACGCCATAGCCGATGTGCGCATCGCGCCCGATGTCGAGCAATGTCAACTCACGGATCCAGACCGCCGGCATTATGCGGAATTGCAGATCGCCTCGGTAGCCGAACACCCGGAAGAACCAGATCTTCATCGCCACGTCGTCGAGCACCGCCTGCAGTACCTGCGCGTGGTCGGTGAACCGTTCCACCTCCCGCGTATAACGCCTGTAGGCGCGACACGCGGGATCGGCGAGCCCTCGACTGATCACTCCTTCCCCAAGAAGCGACACAGCCTGTTGAAAATGCAAGTCTTTCTCAAGGTGTCCTAGGACCGCCTCGACGTCTCCCATATCGTCCATCTCTGCACCCTCGTATCAGAGAAAAGACCGAAAATACTCACTATCGATGTTACGCGTTTACCCACCCCCACGACGATAGAGCGTATTCCAGAGTTTCAAGAAGAGTCTAGTCATTCCTTGTTTCACAGCGGGTTTCACAGGGGCAAACAACTCAGTTCACAAGCGCATCATCAATCGCGGCCAGCGTCGCATCCCAGGCGAGCAGGATCGAGGCATGCCGATTCTTGTAGTCCCGGGCAGGCCGCAAAGCCTCCAAGGCATCGAAGGGCGCAGCCGGTGCCGGGCCATCCTGTTTGACCAAACCGGCCAGCGCCTCGCGTCCGGCCGCGATCTGCGCGCGATCCAGGCCGAGCACCGCTTTGCCCAGCACCGAGGCCGAGGCTTGCCCGAGCGCACAGGCTTTGACGTCTTGGGCAAAGCGCGCGATGCGCCCATCCTCGATGCCCACATCGACGGTCACGGTCGAGCCGCACAGCGGCGAGCGCCGCATTGCCGAGCCGTCCGCGTCCGCCAAGCGGCCGGTCATCGGGATCTCGGCAGCCAAAGCGAGGATGCGCTGCGAATACAGCTTCATCAGATCGTGGTCGGCACTGGACATTGCCAAACCCTCCTGTTTTGAGATCAGATAGCGCGGCGCAGGCCCATGCGAAACCCCTACGTCCCGACCCAAGATCCTAGGAGCCCCTATGACCGATCCCGACCTTCGGGGGAGCGCCCCCTTTGACTTCTCCACCATCGAGTTCGATGCCAGTGGGCTGGTGCCCGCGATTGCCCAGGACCATGCGACTGGCGAAGTGCTGATGATGGCCTGGATGAACGCCGAGTCGCTGACCGCTACGATCGAGACCAGGCAGGTCACCTATTGGTCGCGCTCGCGGGCCAAACTGTGGCGCAAAGGCGCCACCTCCGGGCACACCCAACGGCTGGTCGATCTGCGGGTCGATTGCGACCGCGACTGCTTGTTGCTGCTGATCGAGCAGATCGGCGCGGCTTGCCACACCAACCGCCGCAGTTGCTTCTACACCGCGGTGCGCGAGGGCGATGAGATCGAATTGATGAAGCCGCTCTCCTGACCCATGGTCGAACCTCCCTGGTCCGAGCGCCTCGAGCGGCGCGCTATGAAGCGCCTCGCGCTCGGCCTCGCGGTTGGCGCGGTGGGAGGAGCGCTGGCCCATTGGGCCCATGTGCCTCTGGCTTGGATGCTGGGGGCGCTGTTCTTTTGCATGTTTGCCGCCCTGGCTGGGGTTCCGGTCGGTGTGCCCCTGTGGCTGCGCGCGAACTTCCTGATCCTGATCGGCCTCTTTCTGGGGGAGAGCTTTGACGGCGCAACGCTCGAGGAGCTGTCGCGCTGGCCTGTCTCGCTACTCGGCGCGATCCTCTACGTGCCGGTGGCCGGAGGGGCGGCCTATCTCTATTACCGCCGGCTCGCGCGCCAGGATCCGATGACGGCAGTCTGTTCGGCAATCCCAGGGGGTCTCACGGCGGTCGTGATCATCTCCGAGACCTTTGGCGGGGACGACCGCGCGGTGGCGCTGTCGCAATCGCTGCGGATCGCGATCGTTATCTTTGCCGCTCCCATCGTCGCGTTCGGCCTGCTGGGGTTCGCGGCGCCGCCGCAGGACATGCTGGCGGGGCGGGCGCTGATCGGGCTCACCGATTTCGCGGTGCTGATCGTCGCGGCGCTGGCCACCATGTGGGTGCTCGAGCAGTTCGGGATGCCGATCACGTTCTTCATCGGCCCGATCATCGCCAGTGCTGTGCTGCGGATCGGCGGTGTGGTCGAGGGCGCGCTGCCCCATTGGCTGATCGAGGTGGCGCTTGTGGTCACGGGCAGCGCCATTGGCTGTCGGTTCCACGGCACGCCGCTTTCGAAATGGCTGGCGGTGGCGGGGGCGACGCTGGGCGGCACGCTGGTCTTGATGGCCGTGACGGTGGTGTTCGCGGCCGGTGTTGCAGCGGCCACCGGGCTCAGCTTTTTGGCAACGCTGCTCGCCTATGCGCCCGGCGGGATCGCCGAGATGAGCCTGATCGCCATCGCCATCGACGCCGATCCGGGCTTTGTCGCGCTCCACCATGTGACGCGGATCGTGTTTATCCTGCTGGCCTTGCCGCTCTTTGCCGCCTGGCTGCGGCATGTGGTCAAGCCGTCTGGCGGGCCCTGAGGCCGGGCTCAGCCGTCGACGCGGATCCGGGCGTTGGTGCTGTCATAGGGGCTCTCGGCCGTGATTGTGGCGGAGTAGAGGTCCTGGAACATGCGCACCTGCAGCTCTTGGCCTTCGTTGGCGACATCCGGCTCGACATAGCCGATGCCGATCTGCTTGCCAAAAGCGGCGGAATAGCCGCCCGAGGTCAGCCGTCCGACCTTGCGCCCGCCATTGCCGTCTTCGAGCACCAGCGCCTCGCGCCCCCACGGATCCGCATCGCCCGGGCCGTCGATCAGCAGCGTGACACAGCTTGCCCGGATCCCGGTCTGCTGCATGGCGTTCTTGCCCTTAAAGTCCTTCTCCATCGAGACGAAGCGGTGGAGCCCGGACTCCAGCGGTGTGGCGTCGCGTCCGAGATCCGAGCCAAAGGCGCGGTAGCTCTTTTCCTGACGCAGCCAGTTCTGGGCCCTGGAGCCACAAAGGGTGAGGCCGATCTTCTCGCCCTGCTCCATCAAGCGGTCGAACAGGTGGTTCTGCATCTCGATGGGGTGATGGATCTCCCAGCCGAGCTCGCCCGTATAGGCCACCCGCACGGCCATGGTCGGGACCATGCCCAGATCGAGCCCCTTGGCCGAGAGCCATGGGAAGCGCTTGTTCGACAGCGCCGTGGCCGGATCGGCATCGACGACCAGCGGACGGAGCAGCTCGCGGCTCTTGGGCCCTGCGATGGCAAACACGCCCCATTGGGTGGTGACATCGGCCAGATACATGGCGCCGAACTCGCCAATCTTGGCCTCGACCATTTTGGCCAGATAGTCGCTGTCGTAGGCCTGCGCCGCACCGGCCGAGACGAGGTAATAGGTGTCCTCGGCTTGGCGCACGATGGTGAACTCGGTCCGCACCGTGCCCGCATCGGTCAGCGCATAGGTGAGGTTGATGCGCCCGACCTTCGGCAGCTTGTTGCAGGTCAACCAGTCCAGGAAGCGGGTCGCGCCCGGGCCCTTCAGCACATGCTTCGTGAAGGCGGTGGCGTCGAACAGACCGACCCCGTTGCGCACAGCCTCGGCCTCGGCCTTGGCATGCTCCCACCAGGCGCCGCGGCGGAAGGATCTGCTGGCATGGTCGTCGAAGCCGGCGGGGGCGAAATAGTTCGGCCGCTCCCAGCCGTTCACCTGGCCGAACTGGGCGCCGCGCGCCGCCATGCGGTCATAGCAGGGCGCCGTGCGCAAGGGCCGGCATCCCGGGCGCTCTTCGTCCGGGTGGTGCAGGATGTAGACGTGCTCATAGGCTTCTTCGTTCTTGCGCGCGGCGTATTCGCGGTTGACCCAGCGGCCATAGCGGCGCGGATCGAGCGACCACATGTCGATCTCGGCCTCACCCTCGGTGATCACCTGCGCCAGATAGTGGCCGGTGCCGCCCGCCGCGGTGATGCCGAAGCTGAAGCCCTCGGCAAAGTAAAAGTTCGGCACGCCCGGGGCCGGTCCGACCAGAGGGTTGCCATCGGGCGTGTAGCAGATCGGCCCGTTGAAGTCGTCCTTTAGCCCGCATTGCTCCGAGGTAGGGATGCGGTGGATCATCGAGGCGTATTCCTCCTCGATCCGGTCGAGATCGAGCTGAAGCAGATCGGCGCGGAACCCCTCGGGCACGCCGTGGACGGCCCAGGCGGGCGCGTTTCGCTCATAGGGGCCAAGGATCCAGCCGCCCCGCTCCTCGCGCACATACCATTTGGCATCGGCGTCGCGCAGCACCGGGTGCTCGCCATGCGTCTTGCGCCATTTGACCAAGGCGGGGTCAGGCTCGGTGACGATGTACTGGTGCTCGACCGGGATCGCCGGGATATAGCAGCCGATCATGGCGGCCGTGCGCTGGGCGTGGTTGCCGGTGGCGGTCACGACGATCTCGGTGCGGATCTCGAAGGCCTCCTCGGAGGGAACGAGATTGCCGCCCTTCTCGCCCATGATGCGGCCCTGGACGATCCACTCGCCGTTCTCGCGCCGGAAACCGTCGACCTGGGCCTTGCGCACGATCTCGACGCCGCGTTGCCGCGCGCCTTTGGCCAGAGCCTGGGTCACATCGGCCGGATTGATGTAGCCATCGGTCGGGTGATAGATCGCGCCCACCAGATCCTCGGTGCGTACCAGGGGATAGCGGTCCTTAATCTGAGCGGGGCTCAGCCACTCGAACGGGATGCCCACGGTCTCGGCGGTCGAGGCGTAGAGCATGTATTCGTCCATGCGCGCCTTGCTTTGGGCCATGCGCAGGTTGCCGACGACCGAAAAGCCGGCGTTCAGACCGGTCTCGGCCTCCAGTTCCTTATAGAGTTTCACCGAGTGGTCGTGGATATGGCTGACCGCATAGGACATGTTGAACAGCGGCAAGAGCCCCGCCGCGTGCCAGGTGCTGCCCGCGGTCAGCTCATCGCGCTCGAGCAGCACGATGTCGTGCCATCCGGCCTTGGCCAAGTGATAGGCGATCGAGCAGCCGACGGCGCCGCCGCCAACCACAACTGCGCGAGCATGGGTCTTCATTGGGCTCTCCCGAACCAGCGTGACGATTGAGCGACCATGCGCGCGCAGCGCCCGGGCGTCCCGGGACCAAGCGACACCGCACCCTGCGTTCGCGACATCCGCAGTGCATCGACGGTCGTGCGCTGGCCGCGGGCTGGGTCAGTGCGCAACCGGGGCCGTGCTCGCCCGCTCCACCAGCGTGACGGCGCAGGCATGGCGGATGGGCGGGCTGTCCGGCGCGGCGATCCGATCGATCACGGTCTGTCCGGCGGTGGCGCCAATGGTGCGCGCTGGGATGCGCACGGTGGTCAAGGGTGGCTCGATGGCGTCGGATCCTGTGAAGTCTCCGATCGCCGCGACTGACACGTCGCCCGGTACGGCCAGACCGCAAGACATGGCCGCATAGATCACACCCTGGCCGAGGACGTCGTTGCCGCAGAGCACCGCCGTCGGGCGTTCGGACGCCTGGAACAGTCCGATGGCGGCCTCCTTGGCGCGTCCGATGTGGTAGGGCACCTTGAGGCACCAGTGCGATGGGATGCTGAGGCTCTGCGCGGTCAGCACGCCGTCGGCCCCAAGCAGGCGGTTCCGCGCCCGGTCGTTGTCTTCCACCGGTGGGAACATCGTCGCGATCTTGCGGTGCCCGAGCCCGAGGAGATGCTGCGTCACCATCGCGCCGGCTTTGCGGTTGTCGCTGCCCACACAGGAAAGACGGGAGTCTTCGGCAAAGTTCCAGAGGGTGATCGCGGGGATGCCCTGGCTCTCGATCAGTTGATAGCTTTCCTCGGAGTGGTCGAAGCCCACCAGAGCGATCCCGTCCACCCGGTGCTCGAGCAATGTGCGGATCCCGGAATACTCTTTCTCGAGATCATAGCCATGGGAGGTGAGGAGGATCGTGAAGCCCTGCGCGGACACGGCATCCGAGAATGCCTGGACCATCTCGGCAAAGATCGCATGGTCGATTGTCGGTACAACCAGTCCAATCGTGCCGTTGCGGATGCCATGCATGGCCTGGGCCGCCCGGTTGCGGATATAGCCGAGCCGCCGGACCGCCTCATCGATCCGCTTGCGCGTCGAGGGGCGCACCAATTCAGGGTGGTTGAAGCTGCGTGATACGGTCGAGATCGAGACCTTTGCCACCCGCGCCACATCGACGATATCCGCTTTTTTCTCTTTCTTACCAAGAGCCTGCATGGGTATGAACGCCAAAAATGAAAACATTTGCAAAAGTATTTTCATCACCTAGGCTGTTTGGTCAAGAAAGATAAGAGGGAGGTCTCCTGCATGGAGTTCCTATCCTATTTCGGGGAGGTCTTTACGCCGATCAATTTCGGCCTGCTGCTGATCGGGACGATCGGCGGGCTGATCTTGGGGGCAACGCCGGGATTGTCGCCGACCATGGCGGTGGCGCTGCTGATCCCCTTCACCTTCCAGCTCGAGCCGACACAGGGGCTGATCCTGTTGGGGGCGGCCTATACCTCGACCGTTGCCGGAGGCGCCGTCAGTGCGATCCTGTTGAGGATCCCCGGAGCGCCGGCCAATATCGCGACGACCCTGGACGGGCACACCATGGCGCAAAAGGGCGAAGGTGCCAGAGCGCTGCAGCTGTCCTTTCTCGCCTCGGCGGTCGGCGGGATCTTTGGCGTGATGCTGCTAGTCTTTCTGACGCCCGTGCTGGCGCAATGGGCTCTGGCCTTTGGGCCGTCGCATCTGTTTTGGCTGGCCATTCTGGGCGTGACGGTGATCGGGACGCTCGACAGCTCTTCGGTGGTCAAGGGGCTCTTGTCGGGCTGCATCGGGCTTTGGCTCTCGACCATCGGGTTCGACGACATCATGGGGGCGCAGCGGTTCATCTTCCATCCCTCGCTCAGCGGCGGGATCAACGTGATCCCAGCCTTGATCGGGCTTTTCGCCATCCCACAAGTGATCGGCATGTTTGCCAAGGGGCGCACCCGGCTCGAGGCCGAGGTGCTGGAGGTCCGCCGCCATCCGATCTCGGCAGCCTTTGGCGAGCTGTCCAGGCGACTGCGCGCGCTCAGCATCGGCACGCTGACCGGCTCGGTCATCGGGCTGATCCCGGGGGTGGGCGGCCAGATCGCGGGCCTCGTGGCCTATGACCAGTCCAAAAAGTTCAGCCCGGAGCGGGAAAAATTCGGGACCGGCCACCCAGAGGGCGTGATCGCCGCGGAGTCCGCCAACAACGCCATGGTCGGGCCCTCGCTGGTGCCGCTGCTGACCCTGTCGATCCCGGGCTCGCCCACCGCGGCGGTGCTGCTGGGCGGGCTGTTGATCCACGGGATCTTCCCGGGCACAGATCTGTTCGACAACCATCCGCATGTGGCCTGGACCTTCATCAACTCCATGCTGATCGGACAAGTGCTGATGTGCCTCTTCGGGCTCTACATCGCGGGGCTGGCGGCCTCGGTCGCGCGCATCCCCCATTCGGTGATGGCGGCGATTGTGCTGGGCCTCGCGGTCTTTGGCAGCTATTCGGTTCAGAACTCTATGGGCGATGTCTACGTGATGGCGGCGCTGGGGACGGGGATGTACTTTCTCGAGCGCTTCGGCTTTTCGGCCGCGCCACTGGTCCTTGGGCTGATCCTCGGGCCGATCGCCGAGGGGAGCTTTATCCAAGGCGCCATGATCGCCAATGCCAGCAGCGGGATCGTGCCGTATTTCTTCATGGGCACGCTTAACCTGGTGCTGATCGGCATCGTCATCGCCTCGATCGCCTATTCGGTCTGGATGGAGCTGCGGAGCCGGCGCTATACGACCAAGGACGAGGTGGCCGCATGACCGAACTGCCCCGCACCCAGCATATCATCGCCTCGGGGCTGGTCGCGCTGGTCGGCGTCTGGGTGGCCTATGTGAGCTATACCCAGCAGCCGAGCGAGGCCTTCCTGTTCCCGCGCCTGGTCTCGACGGTCTTCGTCGTGCTTGCGCTCTGGACCTTTGGCAAAGCGGTGCTGGGGCGCACCAAGGTGGGCCGGGGGCTAAGTGTCTCTGACATGCAGCGCCTTCTCCCCGGCTTGGTGGTTGCGCTGGTCTATGTGTTCTGGGCGGCCAAGGCGCTGGGCTTTTACACGGCCTCGACGCTGGCCTTCCTGATCCTGCTCAGCCTCTATGACCCGGCGCCGCATCTTGTCCCCAGGACCTGGATCCGCAGGCTGGCGCTCACGGCCGCGTTCCTGGCCGTCATGTATGGCCTGTTCGCCATGCTCCTAAATGTGTTCACACCGCGAGAGCTCATGTTCTGAACCGCAACAGCGGCAGATCCAACCAAAGAGAGGATATCACCCATGAAGTCCCTTTTGATCGGCGCCGCCATGGCGCTTATGGCGCTGACCGGCGCCGCCACGGCCGACGAGTATCCCGAACGCCCGGTCATGCTGATGGTCAGCTACGGCGCTGGCGGTGCCACCGATTTCCAGGCCCGCATCGTGACCATGGTGGCCGGCAACGAAGACATGCTGGGCATGCCCATCGCGATCATCAACAAGCCGGGTGCGGGTGGGCGCGTCGGCTGGAACTGGTTCGCGACCCAGGCCGAAGCCGATGGCTACACGCTCGGCGCCTACAACATCCCGCACTTCATCGCGCAGTCGATCAAGGGCGGCGTTGAGTACTCTGCCGAGAGCTTCGAGCCCATCGCCAACTGGGGGGCCGATCCGGCGGTCTTTGTCGTGGCCAAGGACAGCCCGTTCAACTCGATGACCGATGTGATCGCCTGGGCCAAAGAGAACCCGGGCAAGCTGACCTTCTCGGGCGCTGGTCTGTTCGTCGGCCACCACATCGCGGCGCTGCAGCTCGAGAAGGCGGCGGATGTGAAGCTCGCCTATATCCCCAACAACAAGGGCGGCGCGGGCGCCATGAAGGCCGTGATCGCCGGCGAGGTGATGGGCGGGGTCAACAACCTCTCCGACGCCTTCCGCGCCCGCGAGGCCGGCAATGTCAAGATCCTGGGCGTCTTCGATCTCGAGCGGAACGATTTCCTGCCCGATGTGCCAACGCTCAAGGAGGAGGGCTTTGACATCGACAATGCCAGCGTGAACTTCCGCGGCATCATGGTGCCCAAGGACACGCCCCAGCCGGTGATTGACAAGCTGGCGGCGACCGTCCCGACCATGTTCGAGAACAAGCGCGTTAAGGGCAAGATGAAGGCCGGCGGCTCGCCGATGCACGTCATGACCCGCGACGAAGTGCTGGAGATGTGGAAGGCCCGCGAGGCCACCTTGAAGGATCTTTTGGCTGGGCTCTGAGCCCTGGCCGCGGATGGGGCGCTGAGGCGCCTCATCCTCTAGCAGGGGATACGCCGATGAACGTCCAGGACGACCTCGCACAGATCGATGCGATCCTTGCGCGGGCCCGCATCGCCCAAGCTGCTTTTGAGCAGGGGGCGACCCAGGCTCGCTATGACCGCGCCGCCTCGGCCGCTGCCTGGGCGATCATGGAGCCCGAGCGCAATCGGGAGCTGGCGGAGCTGGCCGTCGAGACCACGGGCCTGGGCAACGCACCGGACAAAATCCTCAAAAACCATCGCAAGACGCTGGGCCTGATGCGCGACATCCAGGGCGTGCGGACGCATGGCGTGCTGAAGAACGACCCCGACACCGGGATCACCGAGATTGCGCGGCCCATCGGAGTGATCGGCGCCGTCGTGCCCTCGACCAATCCGGCGGCGACGCCCGCGAACAACATCATCAACGCGTTCAAATGTGGCAATGCAATCGTTGTTGCCCCATCGCCCAAGGGGGCCCCGACCTGCGAGCGCTTGATGGCCTACATCAAGGCCGAGCTCGCGAAGATCGGCGCGGTGCCAGATCTCGTCCAAATGGTCCCGGCGCCGGGATCTAAGGCCAAGACCCAGCGGCTGATGGAGCTCTGCGACCGCGTCATCGCGACCGGCAGCCAGAACAATGTTGAGCGGGCGCAGACCTGTGGCACGCCGGCCGTGGCTGTGGGAGCCGGCAACGTTACTGTGATTGTGGATGAGACCGCAGATCTCGCCGATGCCGCCGACAAGATCTGCGCCTCGAAAACCTTCGATAACGCGACCTCGTGTTCCTCGGAGAACGCGCTGGTCGTGCTCGATGCCATCTGGGACGCGTTCGTCGCAGAGATGGCCCGCACCGGTGGTGTCCTGCTCGAGGACGAGGCCGGTTTGGTCGCCAATATGTGGCCGGACGGGCATCTTAGCCGGGCCGTGGTCGCGCAGGACGCGGAGAAGGCCGTTGCGGCGCTTGGCGTCGCGGTGCCCTCGGGCACCAAGTACCTGGCCGTCGAGACCACCGGGATCGGCCCGGATCACCCTCTCTCTGGCGAGAAGCTGAGCCGGGTGCTCGCGCTCTACCGGGCCCGCGATTTCGCCCACGCGCTCGAGATCACGCGCGATCTCCAGCGTCACCAGGGGGCCGGCCATTCCGTCGGTCTGCACACGGCGGAGGACGCACGGGCCATGGCGCTTGCCACTGCGGTGCCGACCTGCCGCGTGATCGTGAACCAGGCGCACTGCTTTGCAACTGGCGGGTCCTTCGACAACGGTATGCCGTTCTCGCTGTCGATGGGCTGTGGGTCCTGGGGCGGAAACTCGATCGACGACAATCTCCACTGGAGGCATTTTCTGCAGACAACCAAGATCGTCCGGGCGATCCCGCCCCGCGAGCCGAGCTTGGATGAGATTTTCGCGGATCACTGGTCTCTCGCGGGTCGATGAGGCTGGAGCCCGATCACCCGCCCCGCGGAACGGTCCGCGACTGGCTCGACCATCGCGCCGAGGTGGGTGGGCCGGCCATGGTCTTCCCCGAGGACGGATCGCAGCTGAGCTGGGCCGAGCTGCGGGAGGCCGCGCGGCGGGTTGCCGCGGATCTCGGCCGGCGCGGGGCGGCCAAGGGTGAGAGCATCGCCGTCATGCACCCCAATGGGCGTGCGGCGGTGGTCGCGCTCTACGCCGCGCTCTATGGCGGCTATCGAGCAACGATGATCAATCTGTCGGCCGGGCAGGATGCGATTGCCTATGCCCTCGACCATTGCAGCGCCCGGTTTGCTTTCGTCGACGAGGCGCGCTGCGCTCTGTTCGACCAGACGCGGCCCGATCGGTTGGTCAGGATTGCCGAGACCACGTCGACCACGCCCGGCCCGCTGCATGAGCTCAGCCCCGAAGACCATGCGTTGCTGATGTACACCTCGGGCACAACGGGACGGCCCAAGGGCGTGCTGCACTCCCATGCCAGCCTCTTGGCCGGGGGCTGGACGGCCGCGCTCGCGCATGCGCTGACGCCCGAGGACCGCGGGTTCTGCGTGCTGCCCATCTACCACATCAATGGGCTCTGCGTGACGGTGATGGGCGTGCTCGTCTCCGGGGGATCTCTGGCCATGTGCGCGCGGTTCTCCGCCAGCCGCTTTTGGGATCAGATCGACCAGGGGCAGGCCACCTGGTTCTCGGTGGTGCCCACCATCATCAGCCATCTGCTCCACAGCGAGGGCGCGCCTGGCCCCGGGTCGGCGCTGCGCTTTGGCCGATCGGCCTCCTCGGCGCTGGCCGCCGAGACCCAGCGGATGTTCGAGAGCCGGTTCGGCGTCCCGATCATTGAGACCATGGGGCTGACCGAGACGGCCGCACAGATTCTGTCGAACCCGCTGCCGCCTGGTGAGCGCAAGCTGGGCTCGCCCGGGCGCGCCTATGGCAACGAGGTCGCGATCCTGCGTCCCGATCTCAGCCTGTGCCTGGCGGAAGAGGAGGGCGAGATCGCCGTCCGCGGCCCGAATGTGATGCTCGGCTATCTCCGCAACCCCGAGGCTACGGGTGCGGCCTTTGCCGGCGGCTGGCTGCGGACCGGCGATATCGGGCGTATGGACCACGATGGCTATGTTTTCGTCACCGGACGGCTGAAGGAGTTGATCATCAAGGGCGGCGAGAACATCGCGCCGCGGGAGATCGACGAGGTCCTCTACTCGCATCCGGATGTGGTCGAGGCCGCGGCCTTTGCCCGCAAATGCGAGAGCTATGGCGAGCGTGTCGAGGCCGCGGTTGCGGTGAAGACTGGCTCGTCAGTCACTGCCGCGGCGCTGCAAGAACTGTGCGCGAGCAGGCTTGGGTCGTTTAAGGCACCAGATGTGATCCACGTGCTGGGTGAGCTGCCAAAGGGCCCGTCCGGCAAAATACAGCGGCTACGTCTGGCAGCCCTAACGGAATGATAGGCGGGCTCTATCACAATACTGACCGGTCGAAAGGTCAGTGCTGCAGCCAGTTTTTCTGGATCAATTTTCAGTTTATTGATAAGTTTACACACTGTGATGATCTGGCCCGGCAAATGGAGCCGAGGCCCGCGCCAAGGAACTAGACAAGCGGCGGGATCTATGCAGGCTCGCCCGAGGTTCGAATGATCTGTGGTGGGCGGGATCACAGATGTGTGGTGGGACCGTAGAGGATGCATCGCGACCAGGAAAAGCCTGCAGACACCCGCACGGAGGTGGCGCGGATCATCCGGATGGCGGACCTTGAGGATCTGGAAGCTGCGCAGTCAGCGACGTGGCTCTTCGATCTCGAGCGCCACGGCATGGTCTGGGGAAACAGCCGCGCGCTTGCTTTTTGGGGATCGGCGGATCGTGCAGACCTTTTGGCGCGCGATTTCTCCGACGACTCGCCGAGCGTGCGCGAACGGCTGCGCCATCTCTACGAGACGCACAGCCATGGCCGGCCGGTTATCGACACCTGGACGCTCTACCCGCTTGGCCGGCCCGTCACGGTCGCGCTCAGATACACGGCCGTGCGGCTCGAATGTGGTCAACGGGCGTTTCTGATCGAGGTCGTTGTCGAGCTTGATCTGGCGCGCGACCCCACAGCGCTGCGGATGCTGGAGACTGCCCGCATCAGCGCCCTCATGGTCTCGAGCTTCGACATGGATGGTCGGCTGATCATCCAAAACCCGGCTGCCAGCGAATGCCATGGCACTGGCGCCAGCCGCGCGCCCGAAGGTGTCAGCGCCCTCCAACAGAGGGTGCCGGACACAGCTCTTTTGGACCGTATTCTGGCCGTTGCCTCCACGGGCGAGCGCCTTGACACCGAGGCCGCAGTGATCACCGCTCTAGGGCCCCGATGGCACCGGTTGATTGCCGAGCGGGGCCGGGACCCGCTGAGCGGGCGGCCGGTGATCATTCT
Organism: Pseudomonadota bacterium; assembly: GCA_039187815.1. Taxonomy (GTDB): domain Bacteria; phylum Pseudomonadota; class Alphaproteobacteria; order Rhodobacterales; family Rhodobacteraceae; genus Thermohalobaculum. Next base: position 82,906 of record JBCCZI010000004.1, read on the forward strand.
GATCGAGGACGACATCACCGAACGGCGTCGCGCGGACGAGGCGCAGGAGCGCTCGCAGCTGGAAGCGCGCCGCCGCTCCGACGCGGCCGCCGAGCTCAGCCGCTCGCGCCTTTTGACGGCGATCGAGGCGATCCCGGACGGCTTCTGCCTCTATGACCGCGAGGACCGCCTGGTCCTGTTCAATCGCGCCTATCGCGAGGCCTATCCGGGGCATGCGGATGTCTTGCAGATCGGGCGCACCTTTGAGGATATGCTGCGCATCGGCGTGGAGCGCGGCGATTTCTCCAGCGCCGAGGGCCGCGAGACCGAGTGGACCTCCGAGCGGTTGCGCACCCATCGTCATCCGCACGGCCCGGTCGAACAGCGACTGTCGGACGGGCGCTGGCTGCGGGTGGTCGAACGCCGGACGGATGATGGCGAGCTGGTGGGCCTGCGCACCGACATCACGCCGCTCAAGACGCTCGAGGAGAAACTGCGCCGCAGCGAGGAGCGCCTGCGCGATTTTGCCACCGCCGCCGCGGATTGGTTTTGGGAAACGGATGCGGAGCACCGATTCACCTATATGTCCTCGAACATCACTAGGATCGTCGGCGTTCCGCCGGATTGGCATTATGGCCGGACCCGGATCGAGCTGCGCTCGGAGGACGATGACCCGGCGGATTGGGAGGCGCATCTCGCAGCACTGGCCCGTCGCGAGCCCTTCCGGAATTTCGAGTATCGCCGGGTTGCGACCGGGATCGAGCCGCGCTGGCTGCGCATCAGCGGCGTCCCGATCTTTGACGCCGGCGGCGCGTTCCAGGGCTATCGCGGGAGCGGGACGGATGTCACCGCACAGCGCGAGATGCAGTCGGAGCTGATCCAGCAGAAAGAGGCCCTGTTCCACGCGCAAAAGCTCGAAGCCATTGGCAAGCTGACCGGGGGCATCGCGCATGACTTCAACAACCTGCTCGCGATCGTCCAGGGCAATCTTGAGCTGGTGCGCGAGATCTCGGATCCGGCGGATATCGAGGCCTGCATTCGGGATGCCCTCACCGCCAGCCAGCGGGGCGCGCACTTGATCCAGCAATTGCTGGCCTTTGGGCGGCGTGCACGGCTGAACCCGCAGCCGACGACGCTGAATGCGGAGCTGGCCGAGATCGAACCGATGCTCCGGCGCACCTTGCCGGTGACCATCGAGTTGGTCGTGACGCCGGGGCCAGAGCCGAAGCCGGTCAAGATCGACCGCGCAGGTCTGACGAATGCCATCGTCAACATCGCCTTGAACGCGCAGGATGCCATGCCCCAGGGCGGGCGTTTGCTCCTGAGCACCGCCAGCCGGCTCGTGGCCGAGGGAGATCCGCCGGCGGGCAAGGACCGATTGGCCCCCGGCCATTATGCCCAGATCACCATCGCCGACAGCGGAACCGGCATGGCGCCGGACGTTTTGGAGCAGGCCTTTGAGCCCTTCTTTACCACCAAGGCGGTGGGGCGCGGCTCGGGGCTTGGGCTCTCGATGGTGCACGGGTTTGCCAAGCAGTCGGGCGGTGGCGTGTGCTTGCGCAGCCACCCAGGAGAAGGCACGGCCGTCACGCTGATCTTCCCCGTGGTTGATGCGCAGACGGCGGGACGCAAGGATCACACCGCCCAACCGGTCAATCGCACGCAGCGCGCGCGTGTTCTGCTGGTCGAGGACGAGGCTTTGGTGCGGGCAACCATAGCGCGCCAGCTCGCCCATATCGGCTACGAAGTCGTCGAGGCGGTGGACGGGATAAGCGCGCGCGATCTTTTGGAGACAGAGGATGCCTTCGCATTGGTGCTCGCCGACGTCGTGGTGCCGGGGCCGATCCAGGGGACCGATCTTGCCGACCATGTGCACCGCGCGCATCCGGGCCTGCCGGTGATCTTGATGTCCGGCTATGGGGATCTCGAGCCCGATCATCCATTTGCGGGCCGGCATCTGTCAAAGCCGATCACGACCTCCGATCTTGCCCAGGCGATTCGTGAGACGCTGTACGTCGACCGATCGGAGACCTGAGGCCAGACCCGCCAGGACCTAGAGACAGGCCACGCCCGGGCGCAGTCGCCGGTAATCGGATCGGGACAGCTTGCAGGCAAAGGCGCCCGGCGCGGCAACGTTCAGGACCCGGCTTGCAATCGGCTCGAAATCCGCGCGGAAATGCACCGTGCTCTTGACGCAGACGATCCGCGCCGCCTCGAGATCCACGCTGAAATGCGTGAACAGCGCTCGGTCGAGGCATTGGATGCGCGTGGTGCTCACGACGACGCGCACCTCGGTTCCCAGCGCACCGAGCGCCAGCAAGCAGCTCGGGCCGAGCGCCGCGGTGCCGCCGCCATACATCGCTCCGCTATAGGCGATCGCCCCATCGCTGAGGCTCTCGACGCGCGCCATCGCTTGGACCGGAACCTCGCCTGGCAGCCCCGATTTGGCGCCGAGCCTTGCCTGGAAGGCGCCGCCAAGGCCGACTGAATGCGCTTTGGCAGCCGTCTCCGGATCGCAGAGAACGCCCAGAACGGCACCCTCCGCGTTTTGCTCCAAAAGCGCATGCAGCACGCCGGTCGTGTCGGCCGTCCCGCCAGCGCCCGGATTGTCCTGCACATCCGCCAAGATCACCGGGCCCTGGCCCCTCGCGGCTTGGGCCTCGCGCACCGCCTCGGACGGGGTGAGGAGGTGCGTGTCGAACACATCGCGTGCCGCCTCCAGCGCATGGATCACGCTGTCGGCTAAGGAATCGGCATCGCTCTGATCGCGCCCATAGGCGACCACCGAGGGCCCGCAATCAGGGATGTCCGCGGCTGTAAACCCCATGGCCAGCTCGGCATAGGCTCCGCGCCCATCGTCGCTCTCCTCCAGGTGCTGATAGAGCGCTTGGCATGGCGCTTGCCCGGTTCCCTGAGCATGCAGGGGCACCAGGAAGGAGCCCTGGCGATGGGCGCTTGCAAACCGCGTCCCCGCGATCCAACGCAACAACCGGCGCATGCACCGTGCCCCCGCCTCGGCCATATCGAGATGGGGATAGCTTCGATAGATGGTGATCAGCGTCGCGGCCTCGACCATGGTCTCGGTGACATTGGCATGCAGATCGAGGCTGATGCCGATGGGCAGGGCCGGCCCGACCTCCCGGCGCATTTGGCGCAGCAGGACGCCCTCGCCATCCAAATGGCGCTCGGTCACCATCGCGCCGTGCAGGTCGAGATAGATCCCGTCCAGTGTGTCAAAGCTGCACAGAGCGTCCAGGATCTCTCCGACAATCCGGTTAAAAGCCTCGTCCGTCACGGGACCGCTCGGCTCGGCGGCGCACCACAGGATCGGGAGAATGTCGACATCCTCGGCCGCCTCTGCCGCCGCCCGGATCGCGCCCGCGATGGGCAGCGTCATGCCGGCCGTGTCCGTGACAACCCGCTGCCCCTGCAACAGCCCTGGCCAAGAGTCCGCCATGCGAAACTCCGCCAAACCAGCCCGGCCAGGGGCAAAGGTGTTGGTCTCGTGCTGAAATCCCGCAATCGCAATGCGCATCCGAGCCTCGCGCCGTTGAACATCCAGGTTCCGCCAATGGGCACGGGATCACAGGGCCGCGCGCCCCGCAACGGTGAGTTGCCCAAGACCAGGGGCCGCTAGACAAAGCTGCGCGCGCACCCTTGTCAGACCGCGTCCGATTTCGTAAAGCCCCGCATGCTATGGCAGGCGGCGGTCGGCCTACGACCACTGCGCTGCCCTGCTGGGGAATAGTTTAACGGTAGAACAGCGGACTCTGACTCCGTCAGTCCTGGTTCGAATCCAGGTTCCCCAGCCAACAAAATCAAGCACTTAGCAGTTTGCTGTACGCTCTTAGGCTCACCTTAGGCTCACATATGGGAGCGGCAGGACGAGGATTCTGCACCATATCTTGTGGTTGGGGTTGTATGGGGCACTATGAGTGCCCATGTTCCTCCTAGAGATAACCGTGCGGGCGGAGTGTTACGTTGGTTTCCCAGGGAAACGATGAGAAGCTGCTAATCCATCAACTCATTGAGGGCACAAACAAGCTCGCCCGAGAAGCTGAGGACCTCTATCAACTCGGTTTGCGCCGTGGCTTTGAACGTCAGACGTCGGTTCCCCGGTGATTGGGGCGCGGCGGAATGCTGGCGGTGATGGTCTTCGGGGTCGTTCTCGGTGTCAGGCCATCTCGGCCTTTC
>JBCCZI010000005.1:0-82974 GCA_039187815.1 Pseudomonadota bacterium
AGACCCGAATCGCGGTTGGATCGGTCGGGATCCCCGTGTCGCCGAATGTCGCCTGCGGCAGATCCCCAAACCTCTGGAAAGACGGCGTCACCGGCGCGGCAGCCACGCTGCCCGCAAAAAAGCGGCTGCGGCGCACACCGCGACACCCAACGATGTCTTTATACCCTTGCTCCTTCACGCCTTACGGCGCACCCAAAGGGCCCCACGCCCCTACTTGATCGCGCTCGCCCCTGGTAGGTTCAGCGCTTTGACCATCTCGCGTACCTCCTGGCGGGCGGCGACATGGCTCAGGGTGAAGTTTATCACGCCTCCCTGCTTCAAATCGAGCAGAGTCAGGCCGTTGAGGAACAATTCTCTAAAAATCACCCGCTCCGAGAAGCCGGGCGCGATGCGAAAGCCGATGCGCTTGGCCAGATCGGTCAGCACGCTGCTCACGCGGCGCTTGTTGCGGCTGTCGAGCGTGGCCATGCGGTTGCGCAGGACGACCCAGTCCGAGGGCGGCTTGCGCTCGGCGGCGCGTCGCTGGCGCGCGGCCCAGACCATCTCGGAATAGACGGAGGGCCCCAGCACCCGCCCACTGCCCGGATCGACGCGCCCCAGCAGGTCAAAATCGACCATGCTGTCATTGATCGGCGTGATCAGCGTGTCCGCCGCCGCATGGGCTGCCTGGGTCAGCGCGTTCACGGCCCCGGGCGTGTCGATGATGACGAAATCGCAGTCTTCGGAGAGCTGATCGATTGCGCTGTCAAGCGTGCGCCGGTCCTCGTCATGGGCGCGCACGCGGTCCTGCGCCTCGGAGCGCGCGATGGCAATCTGGCGCGGCATCAGCAGAGCCGCACCCAGGCGCTGGCCATAGCCCTCGCGGTTCTCCAGATAGCGAAAGAAGCTCTTTTGGCGCAGGTCCAGATCGAGTGCGCCGACCCGCCGCCCGTCGCGCAACAGACCCACCAACAGGTGCATGGCGGTGGTCGATTTGCCCGACCCGCCCTTCTCGTTGCCGAGCACGATGACATGCGCACGGGCACCCATCGGTCGGCCACCTCCTGCAGAAAACAACGCGGCCAGGCGGGCGCCGGGCCCGGATCAGAACCCGAAGCCTTCGAACTTCTTCTTGAACTTCGAGACGCGGCCGCCGGTGTCCATCAGGCGTTGGCCGCCGCCGGTCCAGGCGGGGTGCACGCTGGGGTCCACATCGAGCGAGATCGTGTCGCCCTCGGCCCCATAGGTCGAGCGCATTTCGAGCATGGTGCCATCGGTCAGCTTCACGTTGATCACGTGGTAGTCGGGATGGATATCGGCTTTCATCGATCGGGCTTTCGCTGGGTCTTTGGCAGGCGCCGGGCGCGCTGCCTCGCACAAATTCAGAACCGGCCTCTTATGAGAAACTGGCCGCCGGCGCAACCCTGAACGCTTGGCCGACGCGCCGCATTGAAGAGACGGTCGCTTCGCGATACGCAGCCTCGACATTTGTCAAATTGGGAGACGGTTCATGCGAATGTTTATTGCAGCGGCGGCCATGGCCGTCCTCGGCAGCCCGGTGGGCGCCCAGCAGGAGGACGCGATCCTGTCCGAGCGGTTCCCTGGCGCCACCCTGATCACTGAGGCGACGATCGAGTACGACGCGCTCACGCTCTTCACCGGGCCGATGACCAGCGCTTGGGAAGCGGGCGAAACCATGACCCTTGAGGGGCGCATCCGCACCCAGCAGTTCGAGATCCCCAAAGAGCGCAGTGTGCTCGAGGTCTACCGCGCCTATGAGCGCAGTATCACGTCCAAGGGCTTCTCCGAGATCTTTGCCTGCGCCAACGCGGACGAAACCGGCTGCAATGGCGATGTCGGCTATCACCTCGCCAAGCGCAAGCACCAGATCCGGCTGAACCGCGCCGACCAGCGCTATGGCCTGTTCGAACGCCAGGCCGGCGGCGTCCGCGAGCTGGCCCTGCTCTATGTGAACAAGAAGGGAAGCGTGAATGCGGTGCTCGAGATCCTCAGCACCGATGCGGTCGAGGCCGAGCTCGAGATGCTGAGCGCGGATGAGATCGCCGCGGCCATCGCCGAGGGCGGGACAGCCGCCATCTACGGCATCGAGTTCGCCACCGACTCGGCCGATCTCCTGCCCGCCTCCGACGCGGTGATCGCCGAGATGGCCGGCTACATGGCCAACAACCCCGGGGCCGAGATCCTGCTTGTGGGGCATACCGACAATGTGGGCGCGCTCGACTACAACATGGGCCTGTCCCAGCGCCGGGCCGAGGCGGTGCGCGCCGCGCTGGTCGATCGCCACGGCATATCCGCCGGGCGGCTTGGCGCACACGGGGTGGGCTTCCTCGCCCCCGCCGCCAGCAATGACAGCGAGGGCGGCCGGGCCGCGAACCGGAGGGTCGAGATGGTGCGCCGCTGAGGCGTACAGGCTCGGTTTCGGGCCTCAGATGTTGTTGTAGGCCTTCAGCTTGGTGCGCGCCGCGTTCGCGTGGCGTTGCAGGGCGCTGAGGGCCCTGAACTTCACCCATTGCACATCCTGCAGACGCGCCAGGTTGCTGATCTGGCGCATCGAGGAGAGCCGGCTGTTCTGATCCTTCAGCTTCTTTTCGATGGTGCCGAGATCGCGTTTGCTGCGGGCGATCAGGTCGTCGGTGACCTTGATGTGGTCCATCAACGCCCGGCGCACATGGTTCACGCCCTTGATAAAGGCCTCGGTGTCTGCCGAGAATTGCGCCCGATGGGCCGGGTCATCGCCCTGATCGGTCTCGAAGACCGGCGGTTTGGGCGTGTCGGGGATTGCGCGCAGGAATTTGGCGCCATCGCTGCGCATGCGCTCCAGATTGCCCTTGATCTTGTTGATCGCGTCCTGGAGCTGCTTGTCCCGGCTCCACTCCTTCAGCGCACGGGCGAGGAAGATGAAGTGCAGCTTGTGATAGCTCGAGATGATCGGGGCATAGCCGCCGACCGCTTTGTCAAAGGCCTTCTTGGCGGCCCAGCTGACGATCTTTTCCGTGGTCGAGAGTCCCATGGGAATGTCCTGTTCTAAAAGAGGTCGAGCGCGGCCCTATGGCGGACCGCCGTGGATGCGCCTCAAATGACGCTGCCCTCTCAGTGCCGCAAGCCGGAGAAAGGGTTCAATTGTTTCAGGCGTTTCGGCGCTATTTCGGCGGATTGGTGGACTTGGCCTTGCCGAGCCACAGCAGCACGGGCAGCGCCAGCACCGGGGTCACGACCACCGAGGCGACAAAGCAGGTGAGCGGGTTGCGCCCCTGGCGATGCCCGAGCCAGGCCGCCAGCGCCGAGCCGCCGAACCACACGCCGTAGTAGAGGAGGGTCTCCGGGCTCACCTGCGGCTCAGTCCACGCGGTAATGGGCCTCGTAGATCGGGCCCAGCGTCTCTTCGACAAACAGCGAGCTGACGCTGGTGTCCTTGCTCACATTCACAATCGACTGGGCGAACAGCGGGGCCACCGAGACGGTGCGGATATTGGGGGCCCTTTTCACGGGATCGGTGGGCTCGATCGAGTCGGTGATGACCAGGGTCTTCATGGCCGAGTTCGTCACCCGTTCGACCGCGGGACCCGAGAGCACGCCGTGGGTGATGTAGGCATGCACCTCCTCGGCGCCCTTGTCCATTAAGAGCTCGGCGGCTTTGCAAAGCGTGCCAGCCGTGTCGCAGATGTCGTCGACGATCACGCATGTGCGACCCGAGACCTCGCCGATCAGGGTCATCGCCTCGACCTCGCCGGCGCGGGCACGGCGCTTGTCGACGATGGCAAGGCCTGCATCCAACCGTTTTGCCAGATCCCGCGCGCGCACCACGCCGCCCACATCGGGGCTGACGACGGTGAGGTTGTCGCGGTCGCGCAGGTGGTGCTTGATGTCGAGCGCGAAGACTGGCGCGGCATAGAGATTGTCGACGGGGATGTCGAAAAAGCCCTGGATCTGGCCCGCATGCAGATCCATCGTCAGCACCCGGTCGATGCCGGCTCCGGTGATCATATTGGCCACCAGTTTCGAGGAGATCGGCGTGCGGGCCGAGGTGCGCCGATCCTGCCGGGCATAGCCGAAATAGGGCATCACAGCCGTGATCCTGTGCGCCGAGGAGCGTCTGAGCGCATCGGTGATGATCAGCAGCTCCATCAGGTTGTCATTGGCGGGCTTGGAGGTCGGCTGGAGGATAAAGACGTCCTCACCGCGCACATTGTCGTGGATCTCGACGAAGATCTCGCTGTCGTTGAAGCGTTCGACCCGGGCGGAGGTGAGCTGGAACGCGCCCCCCTGATGGACCGAGATGCGCCGGGCGATCGCCTCGGCCAGCGGACGGTTGGCGTTGCCCGCAATGATTTTCATGGCGTCTGCCGGTCGCATGACGGTCCCCTCGCTTGCCTCCGGTCGCGCCTTCTGTCGCACAAGCGTCGCGCGGCGGCAAGCGGTGCGTCACGGCCCGTGGCGGCCTTTGGCGGGAGGGGCGCCCAGGGTTCCTGACCAGGGGTCTCAGCTGGCGCTGGGAAGGCCAAAATACTCCTCGGCCGTGACGAACCCGGCGAGCCGGGAGGCCTCGGACCAGCGCTTTTGGCCCGGATGGCGGCCCACCAACAGCACCGCATCGCCCGGCAGGCGGCGCAGGCGCGTGATGGCGCGGATCGCCTCGGCGGCACGCGGCGTGGTCCGCGGCGCCTCGGGCAGGGGGCCCGCCGCATCGAACCGGATCGCCCCGAGCGCCAGGGGCTCGACGACCACCCCTTGGCCCGCGATCAAGAGCCGTTCTGCCGCCTCGGCCAGAGCGAGCAGGCGTTGCTCCTCCGCCTCGCCCAGCCGGCCCCGGCGCAGACCCACCGCCGCTCCGGTGAAGAGCAGGGCCGCAAGATCCCGCCCCGTCCCGAGTCGGACCGCTGCATAGCGCGGATAGCTGAGCCCCAAGGCCGCTGCCCGCTTCACATGGCGGCGTACCAACTCGAGCGGCGCGCGTGGCAGCCCATCGCGCTTGGCACGGCGCCAACAGTAAGTGCGCCAGGCTCGACCGGTCTCGAGCGGGGGGCCGGCATTGTGCCCAAACCGCGGTGGCATCGTCATAGCGGTCTCCTTCGCTCGGATTGGCGCCAGGCCATACAGCCGTCTGTGCCGACCGTCCATCCGATGGTTCTGTGCGGCTCAGGGGGCGCGGCGCTCGGCCCGCAGGCGCTGGGCGCGCCTCACCAGATCGAGGGTGTAGCGGCTGAGCGCTTCCATCTCGGCCAACATCCCAACCGCATCACGGTCCGTGAGCCGCGCCAGGATCGCGCTGTGGCGGCTGACGATCTCGGCCCGGTCGCGCATCCGGTAGCTCAGCATGTTCAGGAGCGGCTGCACCGCTTCGATCGCCCCGGCCAGATGCAGCGCCAGCAAAGGATTGCCCGTCGCCTCGCCCAGGATCCGGTGGAAGCGCACATCGCTCGCGCAAAAGGCGCGATCATCAGTGTCTGGCTCGGAGGAGAGCGTGATTTCGGCGCGCATCGCCTCCAGCTGAGGCTCGGTCCGCCGGGCCGCGGCCAGCGGCGCACAGGCGGTGAGCAACGCCATGCGTGCCTCGCCCAATGTCCCAGCCTCGATCGGCGTCGTGCTGACCAACAGTGTCGCCGTTGCGGCCAGTTGCTCGCGCGCCTCCTCCCAGCCGACGCGATTCACAAACGTGCCGCCGGCCGCGCCGCGCCGGGTGCGGATCAGGTTCTGGGCCGCCAGCCGTTTCAACGCCTCGCGCAGCGTGGGGCGCGAGACGCCAAAGCGCGCCGCCAGCTCCTGCTCGCCCGGCAGACGCGCATCAGGGCCAAGCTCGCCCGCCACGATCAGGGCACGCAGATCCTCTGCGATCGTCTCATCCGCCGGAGCGGCACGCGAAAGGCTATCTGGCTCGGTCATCACAGGTCTCCTCGGCGACAGCTTGCCAAGCTCGTGAATGTTTGACAATTATCCCCCGCTGTCGCAGGCAACCGGCGATGGCCGAGGGACAGAGGAGAACGCCATGAGCTTTCGTGCGCTGGTCGTGGACAAGGCCGAAGACGGCACCATCACCCAAGCCATCCAGGACATGACCGAGGATCGCCTGCCCGAGGCCGTGGGCGAGAACGTCACCGTCGCTGTCGAGCACACCACGCTGAACTATAAGGACGGGCTGTGCCTGACCGGAGGCGGCGGGTTGGTGCGCACCTATCCCCATGTGCCGGGCATCGATTTTGCCGGCACGGTGGTCAGCTCCGAGGTCCCGGATTTCGCTGCCGGCGACAAGGTGGTGCTGACCGGGTGGCGGGTCGGCGAGGCGTGGTGGGGCGGCTATGCCGAGCGCGCGCGGGTCAAGGGCAAATGGCTGACGCGCCTGCCCGAGGGGCTGACCACGCGCCAGTCCATGGCAGTCGGTACGGCGGGTTTCACGGCGATGTTGGCGATCATGGCGCTCGAAGATCACGGGCTGACCCCGGATGATGGCCCGGTGCTGGTGACCGGCGCGGCGGGCGGTGTCGGCTCGGTCGCGACGGCGATCCTGGCCAAGGCCGGCTATGAGGTTGCGGCCGTCACCGGGCGGCCCGAGATGGCGGACTATCTGACCGGCCTCGGCGCCAGCCGGATCGTTGCGCGCGAGGAGCTGGCTGAGACGGTCAAGCGCCCGCTCGAGAGCGAGACCTGGGCGGGCTGTGTCGATGCGGTGGGCGGGGCCATGCTCGCCCGTGTGCTCGGTCAGATGAGATACGGCGCCTCGGTGGCGGCGGTGGGTCTGGCCGGCGGCGCGGCGCTGCCGGCGACGGTCATCCCCTTCCTGCTGCGCGGGGTCAATCTGCTCGGCATCGACAGCGTGTTCCGCCCGGCCCAAGACCGGGTCGTGGCCTGGCAGCGCATTGCGCGGGATCTGCCCATGGACACGCTCGAGGCGATGGTGCAGCCCGCGACGCTCGAGGAGCTGCCCGAGCTCGGCGCGGCCATCCTGAAGGGCGCCGTCAAGGGCCGCGTCGTCGTCGATCTCTGAGGCCAAGGCCATGACCCAAGCCGGATCCGGGGCCGCCTCCGAGACGCCTCCGCTCGACCTTGACTTTGTGCGCGCGCAGTTCCCGGCCTTCTCTGCGCCGTCGCTCGAGGGCTGGGCATTTTTCGAGAATGCGGGCGGCTCCTATCCCTGCCAGGCGGTGGTCGACCGGCTGGCGGAGTTCTACGGTGTCCTGAAGGTCCAGCCCTATGCGCCCTATCCCGCGGCCGAGACCGGTGGCGCGCGCATGGATGAGGGGCGCGAGCGGCTGGCGGCGGCCATGGGCGTGGGGCCGGATTGGCTGCATGTTGGCCCCTCGACCACCCAGAACGTCTATGTGCTGGCCCAGGCGGTCCGGCGCAGCCTGACGCCGGGCGACGAGATCGTGGTGACGGACCAGGATCACGAGGCGAACACCGGTGCCTGGCGTCGCTTGGCCGAAGAGGGCGCCGTGGTGCGGGTCTGGCCGGTCGATCCCGACACGGGGCATCTCGACCCTGCCGCCCTCGACGACCTGCTCTCCGAGCGCACGCGGGTCGTGGCCTTGCCCCATTGCTCGAACATCGTGGCCGAGATCAATCCGGTCGCCGAGATCACCGCCAAGGTGCGCGCAGCAGGCGCGCTGTCGGTGGTCGACGGGGTGTCTTACGCACCGCATGGCCTGCCGAATGCCGAGGCGTTGGGGGCGGATGTCTATCTGTTCTCGGCCTACAAGACCTATGGCCCGCACCAGGGGATCATGGTGGCGCGGCCCGACGCGGTTCGCGATCTGCCCGTCGAGGGCCACGGCTTCAACGCCGGCGCCATCGACAAGCGCCTGGTGCCAGCGGGGCCGGATCATGCGCAGGTGGCGGCCCTTGCTGGCATCGCCGACTATTTCGACGCGCTCGACCAGCACCACTTCGCGGACAGCGCGACGGCGGATCCGACCAAACGCCAGGCGCGGATCGGGCGGCAGATGCGTGCCCAAGAGGAGGCGCTGGCCGCCCCGCTTCTCGACTGGATCCGTGGGCGCAACGATTTGCGGTTGCTGGGCCCGGCCGACGCCGCGCGCCGCGCGCCAACAGTGGCCGTCTTGCACGCCCGCCCGGGCGAGGCGCTGGCGGCCGATCTGGCACGGCACCGGATCATGGCCGGCGGCGGCGGCTTTTATGCCCCGCGGGTGATCCGTGCCATGGGGGGGGATCCCGAGCATGGGGTGCTGCGCCTTTCCTTCCTGCACTACACCAGCCCGGACGAGATCGACCGGTTGATCGCCGCCCTCGACGCGGTGCTCTGAGCGCCGGTGCGGATCGTCGGCGGACGGTTTCGCGGCCAACGTCTGGCCGCACTGGGGGCCGTTGGGGGCGGCGCCGCGCATTTGCGGCCGACCTCGGACCGGGTGCGCGAGGCGCTGTTCAATCTGATCGCCCATGGGCCCTATGGCACGCAACCCGAGGGCGCGCGGGTGCTGGATCTCTTTGCCGGCACCGGGGCGCTCGGCTTCGAGGCGCTGTCGCGCGGGGCCGAGCGTGCGGTTTTCGTCGATGACTTTGCTGCGGCGCGTGGGCTGATCCGTGAGAATGCCGAGCGCCTGGGGCTGCTCGGCGAGACCAAGATCTGGCGGCGCGATGCGACCCGGCTTGGGCCCTGCCGCGGCGCGCCCTATGACCTGATCTTCGCCGATCCGCCTTATCGCTCGGGCCTTGGCGAGGCCGCGCTCGCCTCGGCGCGAGAGGGGGGATGGATCGCCCCCGGCGCGCTTGTGGTGCTGGAACTGGCCGGTGATGAAACGCCGCCCGCGCTGCCATGGCTCGACCCGGCCGATGCGCGCCGTTATGGGGAGACGCAGATCATGCTTGCACACGCCAAGGAGGGACCATGAAAATCGGAGCGGACACCCCCGCGGTGGTCAGCGGCGGAGCAAGCGGGCTCGGCGAGGCCTGTGTGCGCCTGCTGCGCGCCCTTCGCGCACCGGTGACGATCCTGGATATGGATGAGGTGCGCGGAACGGCCCTGGCAACCGAGACCGGTGGGCACTTTGCTCGCTGCGATGTCACCTCGGATGCCAGCCTCGCCGACGCGCTGTCCGCGGGTGTTGCGCGTCACGGGGTCGCCCGTATTGCTATCGCATGCGCGGGGATCGCTCCTGCAGCGAGGGTCGCGGGCCGCAAAGGCGCCCATCCTATGGATCTATTCCGTAAGGTTATCGATGTGAATCTGATCGGCACCATGCGGCTCATGGCCCTATCGGCGCAGGCGATGCGCGCCGAGCCGCCGCTTGATGACGACGGTTGCCGGGGCGTGATCGTCAACACGGCCTCCGTCGCGGCCTTTGAGGGGCAGGTGGGTCAGGCGGCTTATGCAGCCTCGAAAGGCGGCGTTGCTGCGCTGACCTTGCCGGCGGCCCGCGATCTGGCAGGAGACGGGATCCGGGTGACGGCAATCGCTCCCGGTATTTTTGGCACGCCGATGCTGATCGGCCTGCCCGAAGAGGTGCAGGCCAGCCTGGCAGGCCAGGTGCCATTCCCGTCGCGCCTTGGCGATCCGGCTGAGTTTGCCCGCTTGGCCGCTTTCCTGATCGAAACCGGATACATGAACGGATCGGTGGTTCGCTTGGACGGCGCCATTCGGATGGGCGCGCGCTGAACCCCGGCCGCGCGGCGCTCTCCAGCCGATCCGCCGCGCGATGCCCCCATCAGACAGCGCCCACATATTCCCCGCGCGCCGGGTAGCTTTTCTCGATGGCGAAATCGAGCGCCCCGACCAGCTCTGAGAAGTGCGGCCGCACAAAGGGCATGGTCTGCACCGATCCGTAGTAGAGCGTGCGCTCCGGCGTCACCATGAAGAGCCCGGGCTCGGAGAACAGGGCAGGCTCCTCGATGCCGATCGAGGTCAGCCCGCGCGATGTGGAGATGTAGAGCCCCCATTCCTTGGCCACCGGCAGCGGCAGGTCATAGCCGATGCGCAGCGCGCTCGCGCCGATCTTCTCGGCCATTTGCGCGGCTCGGTCGGCACCATCCGACGAGACCGCCACCGTCGTCACGCCGCGCTTGGCGAAATCGGCCGAACGGGCCTCGAGCTCCTTCAGATACGTCGCGCAGATCGGGCAGTGCAGGCCGCGATAGAAACACACGACGGTGCCGCGCTCTGAGCTCTCCGTGGCGAGGTCGAATTGGCCGCCGCCGACCAGGGGTACGGACAGTCCGGGCGTTTGCTTGCGGGGGATCAGCATGAGAAGCTCCATGGCTTGATTGCGGTATGGCGGTGGGATATCAGAGGTTTATGCAAGAGAAACCCGAAAAACCTGACTTTGACACCGGAATTGCCGCGCCGCTCCGGGTGGATCGGCTGTCTGCCTTGATGGCGCGGTTTCGCTTGGCGGTCGGCTCTGGCCCCGGGCGGCTGGCCGTCGCGGGGGGAGCGGCCGCGAGCGTGCGGTTCTGGCCCTTCGGCCGCGGCGTTTGCGCTGCGCCGGATGGCGCATTGGTGTTGGCCGTCGACTGGGGCGGGGCCGAGAACCCGCTGATCGCCGCTCTGCCCGATTGCGTCACGCTCGACGCCGCGGGTGATCCCGAAGCGTCGGCCCTGATCGCCCTCATCCTGGCCGAGGCCGAGGCGGCTCGCTGCGGGGCCGAGGGCGCGCTGGCCCGCCTGACTGAAGTTTTGCTGATCCGTCTGCTGCGCGCCGAGATCGCCCGGGGGGAGACCTCGACCGGCCTGGTCGGCGGGCTCGCCTGTCCGCGCATCGCTCGTGCGCTGGTCGCCATGCATGCCGATCCCGGGCGCGCCTGGACCAACGAGGCGCTCGCTGCCGAGGCGCATCTCTCGCTCTCGCGCTTTGCCGAGCTCTTCACGGCCAAGGTGGGGGAGACCCCGCAGGCCTATCTGCGGCGCTGGCGGCTCACGTTGGCGCGCCAGGAACTGGGGCAGGGCGCGCGCGTCGGGCGGGTCGCAGCAAGGCTTGGCTACCGCAGCGCCGAGGCCCTGACCCGCGCCTTCCGCGCACGCTACGGCGTGCCGCCAGCGGCGGTGCGCCCCGTCTCCACAGCCGCTGCTCCGCCTGCCGGGGCATGACGGGCTTTGACCTTTGGCACGAAGGCGCTACACCCCTTGCGGCGCAGGCCAGAGCGCCGCACGCCACGACCCAAACGCCCCATCGCAGGAAGGACCGAGATATGATCGAGACGGGACAGAAATTGCCCGAGGCAACGCTGTTTGAAATGACGGCCGACGGGCCCAATCAGGTCGCCATCGCTGAGCTCTTTGCCGGACGCAAAGTGGCGATGTTTGGCGTGCCCGGCGCCTTCACGCCGACCTGCCACAACACCCATGTGCCGAGCTTTGTGAACGGGATGGATGCGCTCAAGGCCAAGGGCGTCGACGAGGTTGTCTGCCTCTCGGTCAACGATCCGTTCGTCATGGGGTCGTGGGGCGAGGCGAGCGGCGGCGCGGCCGCTGGGATCCGCATGCTGGGCGATGCCTCCGGCGGCTTTGTCAAGGCGATGGGGCTCGACTTCTCGGCCGATGTGGTCGGGCTGCTGGGCCGGTCCAAGCGCTTTGCCGCGGTGGTCGATGACGGGACGCTCTCGGTTCTGTTGGTTGAGGCCAACCCAGGTGAGGCCGAAGCCACCTCGGCCGATGCGCTGATGGCCGCCATGTGAGCCCGGCCTGCGCGCCCGCCGACCAGGGGGGCGCGCACCTGTTGGCCAGTGCCCACACAGGGCCAAACCAAAGGCGCCGGGCCCTGATGTGCCCAATACTGCCTATCTCGTAAGCGCCACCCGGTAGCTTGCTGATTTCCTATAGAAATCCGTTGTGTTGGGGCGCGTGATCCGCGCCCGACGCGGCCGTGCGCCCCTAGTTCTCGCGCATTTGAGGCAAATGTGGCCATATTCGCGCCCAAATTGTCCCCTATCGAAGTTCCTGGGTGAGAGTTTTGCATTTGGGGTGGTCTGCAATGGCGATTTGCGTGCGCGCCGCAGTGGGAGCGGCGTTTGTGGGGATACTTGTGACGGGCCAGGCGGTTGCCGTGCCCGTCACCCTAGGGTTCGGATCTGAGAGCGGCGAGTTCGGCCTTCTGGATACCTATTCCGAAGGCGGTTTCACTTTGTTGGTGGAGTCGGGGCTGGAATGGGGCTTCGACGACAGCGCGGGAAACGGGCCGAGCAGCCTGGTCGCAGGGTTTGACGGCGAGATCGGCATCGGTGACACCATCTCGATCACCAATGATGATGACCGGCTGTTCCAACTTCTCGACGTCGACCTCGCTTCGCTTGTCGATTTTGACCTGTCGGATGGTGTCGACCTGATCGGCTTGCTTGACGATGTGGAGGTCGCCTCGATCACCGACATCACGACGGACAGCGACACCTTCGCGGCCCTGTCATCGTTCGGCGGCGTCGCGATCTTCACCGACTTCATCGACGAGTTGCAGATCGTTGGCGCGAGCCAGAACGACGCGTCTCTGCTGATCGACAATCTCGAGCTGCAGGCGGTGCCGGTGCCGACCCCAATCCTGCTGCTGATGTCGGGATTGCTCGGGCTTGGGGTGATCGCCTACCGTCGCTCGGCTGAGGCCTGAGCGGTCAGCCACCCTTCCGGAACGGGGTCACCGCCAACAGAGCTTCGGCTTCGTTGGCGACGGCATTGCGCTCGGCTTCGAGATAGCGCGCGATGCCGTCCCGCAGGCCGGGATGCGAGATGTGGTGCAGCGAATAGGTCGTGACCGGGCCATAGCCGCGCGCCAGCTTGTGCCCGCCTTGCGCCCCCGCCTCGACGCGCTTCAACCCGTTGGAAATGGCAAAATCGATGGCCTGGTAATAGCAGGTCTCGAAATGCAGGCAGGGGTGCTCCTCGGTACAGCCCCAATAGCGGCCGAACAGGGTCTCGCGCCCAATGACGTTTAGCGCACCGGCGATCCAGCGCCCGTCCCGCTCGCACAGGATCAACAGCAACGCGTCGCCCATGCTGGCGCTAACCTGGTCGAAGAACGGCCGCGTCAGATAGGGATGCCCCCATTTGCGGCTGCCGGTGTCCTGGTAAAAGCGCCAGAACGCGTCCCAGTGCTCCTCGCGAATTTCGGCACCCGAGAGCCAGTGCACGCGGATGCCGTTCTCCATTGCTTTGGCCCGCTCCTTGCGGAGGGTCTTGCGCTTGCGTGAGGCGAGCGCGCCGAGGAAATCGTCAAAGCTGGCATAGCCGTCATTGATCCAATGGAACTGCTGGTCGGTGCGCTGCAAGAGACCGATGCGTCCGCCGAGGTCCCATTCCTCCTCGGTGCAGAAGGTCACATGCAGCGAGGAGAGCCCGTGGCGATCGCAGAGCTGGGCACCGCCCTCCAGCAGCGCCGAGCGGATGGCATCCTGTGGTGCACCGGTGTTCGGGCGCACCAGCATCCGCGGCCCCGTCGCCGGCGTGAACGGCACCGCTGCCTGCAGCTTGGGATAGTAGTCGCCGCCTGCGCGCTCAAAGGCATGGGCCCAGGAGTGGTCGAAGACATACTCTCCCTGGCTGTGGCCTTTGAGGTAGAGCGGCATGGCGCCGACCACCTGACCATCGACCCGCGCCACCAGGTGCTGGGGCTGCCAACCGGTGCGGGGCACGGCCGACCCGCTCTCCTCGAGCGCTAACAAAAAGGCATGCGTGACGAAAGGGTTGAGGGCCCAGCGGCCGTCTGAGGCCTCGGGCGCCGCGCAGGCATCCCAGTCAGCCGCGCCGATCCGGTCGATCCCGGGCAGCACCTCGATCTCGAGGGCGGTCGTGCCATCCATCGCGGGGCCCCGTGCTGTTGCCCCCGAAGAGGTGGGCGGCCGGGGCCCTGGGTCAAGGGCCCGCGGGTTGCGGGGCTGTGGGATCTGGGCGTCGGATCAGTCGGTCTCTTTCCAGGCCCGCTCCACGTAGTCGAGGATCGGCTTAGTGATGTACTCGACCGGGGTGCGCAGGCCCGTCTGGATATGCGTCTCGACCGGCATACCGGCGACCAGCTCCTGGCCCTCGAGGCGCTCAAGCTCGCCCTCGCGCAGCTCCACCTCGACCTTATAGTACTGCTGGCCGGTCGCATCATCGACAAAGCTGTCGGCCGAGATCTTGGTGACCGTGCCGAAGAGCTCAGGCGTCGTGCGGGTGTTCAGCGCCGAGAGCCGGAGCACCGTCTCTTGGCCGATCCATACGCTGTCGATGTCGATCGTGTCGACCCGCGCCTCGATCACCAGGCCCGTATCGGTGGGCACGATGTACATGATCGGATCGGCGGGGCGGATCACCGCTTTGAGCGCGTGGACCTGATTGTCGTAGACGATGCCGGCGCGGGGGGCGCGGATGTCTAGGCGGTCGAGCTGTTCTTTGAGCTGGATGCGCCGTTGCTTGAGCTCGAGCTCACGGAAGCCGATTTCGCGGAGCTGGGTGATGGCCTCCTCGCGGCGCGTGTCCATCATGCGGAGCTGCTCGATCTCGATCTCCGAAATTTGCCCCTTAAGCTGGGCGTTTTGGGCGATCATCTGGCCGACCTCGCCCCGCAGACGGGCCGCTTCGCGCTGGAGGCTGAGAACCCGCGATTTCTGAATCAGACCCTTCTCCAGCAGTGCGCGAGCGTCCTCGAGCTCGGCCTCGATCAGCGCGAGCTGCTGTCTCAGCGCCTCGAGCTCTGCCTCGGTGCCGGTGATCTGCTCCCGGATCTGCCCCTGGCGT
The DNA here is from genome assembly GCA_039187815.1 of Pseudomonadota bacterium. Classification (GTDB taxonomy): domain Bacteria; phylum Pseudomonadota; class Alphaproteobacteria; order Rhodobacterales; family Rhodobacteraceae; genus Thermohalobaculum. The sequence goes on from JBCCZI010000005.1 coordinate 14,645, forward strand.
TCGCCCATGACCGACATTTCGCGCTCCATGGTTTGGATGCGGGCGGTGAAGAGGCTCTGCTGCCCGTCGACCAGGATCCGGACCTCGGGGTCGAACTGGGCCGCGGCCAGCAGTTCGTCGTCAAAGAGGATGCCATCGGCCTCGGCCTGCTCGGCCATCAGGCGGCCGCGCCGCGCCATCAGCTCGAAGAGCTGGCCCTCGAGAGCGGCAAGCTCGGCCGACAGCGAGGTGCCGTCCAGCGAGACCAGCACGGCGCCGCCCTCGACCACATCGCCGTCCTTCACCATGATCTCGCCGACCACGCCGCCATCGGGGTGCTGCACCACCTGCTGCTGCGCGGTCACACGCAGGGAGCCGCTGGCAACCACAGCGCTGGCCAGCTCGGCCGTGGCGCCCCAGGTCCCGAGCCCACCGACGAGGACCAGCACCGAGAACAGGCCAAAGCGGATATAGCCGCGCGCGCCCCACTGGTCCTTTTGCTGCGGAGCACCACCCGGTCCGGGGAGCTGAAGTTGCATGCTCATGCGTTGTCACCCTTGTTGAGGAGGGAGGCCGGGTCCATCGAGATCGTCTGTCCCGCAGCAGGCCGCGGCTCGGCCGACGGATCGGCGGCCGGGGCCGCCTGCGCCGCCGCGGCACCGCCCGGAGCCGGCACGGCGCCGGAGGCCGCTCCGCCGCCTTTGCCGCCGCCCACCAGCTGGGGATAGTTCCGCGTGCGCTTCTTCAACACTTCGTCGCGCGGGCCGAAATCGACCTGCAGCCCCTTGTCGATCATCAGGAGCAGATCGCAGGCTGCGATGGCCGAGGGCCGGTGCGCCATCACCACGACGGTCTTGCCGCGGGATTTCGCCTCTCGGATCGCGTCCACCAGAGCCTGCTCGCCCTGGGCATCGAGATTGGCGTTCGGCTCGTCCAACACAAGGAGCGGCGGATCACCATAAAGTGCCCGCGCGAGCGCCACCCGCTGACGCTGCCCGCCCGAGAGCCGCCCGCCCGCATAGCCGATCTGCGTGTTGTAGCCCTGAGGCAGGCTCAGCAGCAGTTCATGGGCGCCAGCGCGCTTGGCCGACTCGACCACCATATTGTCGTCGGGCTTTGGCGAGAGCCGGGCGATGTTCTCGGCCACGGTGCCCGAGAAGAGGCCGATATCCTGGCTGAGATAGCCCACATGCCGGCCTAGCTCTTGCGTTGGCCATTGATCGAGCGCCGCGCCGTCGAGCCGCACCTTGCCGGCGGCGGGCTGCCACACGCCGACCAGCACCTTGGCCAGCGTGGATTTGCCGGCGCCCGAGGGACCGATGACGCCGAGCGCTTGACCCGGCTCGACCTTGAACGAGATGCCGCGGAGCGCCGGCACCTCTTCGCCCGGCGCCAGGACCGCAACCTTTTGCACGTCGAGATAGCCCTTGGGCGCGGGCAACTCGGTCTTCGGCCGCTCGATGGGGATGGTCTCGAGCATCTCGGCGAGTGATTTCCAACCGCGGTAGGCGCGCTGGGCCTGAGCCCACTGCCCGATCGCCTGCTCGATCGGCGCGAGCGCGCGGCCCATCAGGATCGAGCCCGCGATCATCATGCCGGGCGAGAGCTGCTGCTGCAGCACCAGATAGGCGCCGACTGCCAGCATCACCGACTGGAGATAAAACCGCAGCGCTTTGGACGACGAGGTGTAGCTCGAGGTCCGGTCCGAGGCGATCAGCTGCTTTTCGAGCGCGGTTTGGCGCAGGCGCTGCCAGCGGCCCATGCCGGCCTGGTGCATGCCCAGACCCTGCACCACCTCGGCATTCTGGCGCATCGATTCGCCGAGGTTCTCGGCCTCGAAGCTGGCCACCTGGCTCTCGGCATTCGGCTCGCGCGAGCGGTATTGGTTGATGATCGTCAGGATGATGAGGATCGCGCCGCCGCCCACGGCCACCCAGCCCATCAGCGGGTGAAACAGGAAGATCACGCCAAGAAACAGCGGCGTCCAGGGCACATCGAACAGCGCAAAGGGCGCAGGGCTGGAGAGCAGCGTGCGAATCGACTCGAGGTCGCGCGCGCCGGTGTTGGGCTTGGCCCGCTCGGCCGGCGAGACGGATTTCTTCATGATTGCCGTGAAGACGCGGCTGTCCATCATGCTCTGGAACCGTGCGCCGGCGCGGGCCAAGACCCGGCCACGGGCGAAATCGAGCATGCCGAACAACAGGAACAGGGCCGTGACCAGCAACAACAGCGCGACCAGTGTCTCGACCGATCGGCTCGTCAGCACCCGATCATAGGTCTGGAGCATGAAAAGCGGGCCGGTCAGCATCAGCAAGTTCACGAACACGCTGAAAATCGCCACGTTGGTAAAATGCCACCGGCACTCGCTCATCGCCTTGCGAAGCTCGCCGAGGCCTTGGTCCTGTTTCATACTGGTATCCGTCTACGGTTCGTCTGCCCGGGTCGTCGCCTGATCGTCTCGGCCCCGCTTTGGCGGGCGCTCGCATGGACATTGCCTGGGTGTCGCGGCCGCGGGCTTGCCCCCGGTGTCGCAATGGTCGGCCCCTCTGTCGACCACAGCCCAGCATGTCAAGGCCGCATCTTTAACGCGCAGCGGCAGGCACCGCAACCAACGAGGCCTTAAGGTGCGGTCTCAGGTGTCAAGAATGTGTTGGCGTTGCGCCGGAACCGCGTTGCGGATGCGTTTGGGATGGTCCGATGCTTGGGTTTGAGGCATTCCCCCCGCGCCCGAGATCGCATACATGAATGGCGTGGCGCCCGACGCGCCCACCCCAGTGCGCCAGTGTGAAGGAGACGGCCTATGCACCCCACGCGACGCGGATTTGTCACCGGTGGTCTCAGCCTCGCGCTGGGAGCTGGCCTAGGCGTCGGTTTGCCCGTCGGCCTGATTGCCCGGCCCGCCAATGCGCTGAGCTCCGATGCGGCGCGCGCCCATGTGGAGCAGGCGGTGGATGCGGTTCTCGCGCTGGTGCGTGGACCAGGCGACGGCGCAGCCAAGGCGGACAAGCTGGCCGGCGTTCTCGAGACCTATGCGGCCATGCCCCAGATAGCTCGATTTGCCGCCGGCATCGCCTGGCGCGAGATGGGCGACGATCAACAGCAGCGCTATACGGCGGCCTTCCTGCACTTCCTCTCAACCGTCTATGCGCGGCGGTTCGGAGAGTATGCGGGCCAATCGGTGACGGTGGGCGGCGTGACGGATTCCGGCAAGCGCGGGCTCACAGTCTCCAGCACCGTCAGCCAAGCGGGCGGGCAGCCGATTTTGGTCGACTGGCTGGTTACCGACCGCCCAGGTCGCATCGTGATCGCCGATATCGTGATCGAGGGCGTCTCGCTACTGATTACCCAGCGTGAAGAGATCGGCGCCATGCTGAACGCCCGCGGCGGCGATGTGGAGCGGCTGATCTCGGACCTCGCCGCCACCTGACCGGCTTAGGCGCGGCCGGGCCCCCGGCTCGCCAGATACTTCCAGATGCCGCTCGCTCGCATGACAGGCCGGCCGCCAGAACTCAGCGCACAGGCCATAAAGCTGAGCTCCCGCACCCGGCGCATTTGCTGCGAGCGGGCGATCAGCCACTGCCCATGCTTTGCTGCGGCCAGGAACTGCGCATCGAACGAGATCGTGGCGCAGGGGTGGTCGTCACCCGCAGCAAAGCTGCCAGCACCCATGGCCACATCGGCAAGGCTCATCAGAACGCCGCCATGGCAGACTCCACCGATATTGATATGCTGGTCGCCGATCAGCAAAGCGGCCGCGAACTCGGTCGGGCTAAGGCGGGCAAAGCGCATAGGGCCGATATGGGCGTTGAAGCCCGTGCCCTCGACGTCGCGCCACGGCCAGGCGGGATCAGGCTCGAGTCGCAGATCGGGTTTGATGGACGCAGGGCTGATATCGTCTGAGGGCGCCATGGGCGTCTCCGGCTGCAGCACCCGCGCCCCCGATGGCCGAGCGCGCGGACCCTAGACTGCGCATGCCGGCTTTGCCAAGCCTCGGGCGCGTCCGCGTCAGCTGCCGATGCCCTCGGCGCGCTGGGCCTCGCGCACGAACTGCACCAACGCCGAGAGCGTCGGCTCGCCGACGCCCGAGATCGCGGGCATATCGCCGTATTGCCAGCGCCAGGCCTCTTGGCCACGCAGGATCGCTGCGCGGAAATGCTCATCGCTGCGCTGCTGGGGGCCGTAGTCGGCCACCAACAGGCTCGGCCCGCGATCGGTGCCACGCGCCTCGATGCCGTGACAGGCCGCACACCGGGCCGCAAAGGCGAGCCGCCCGACCTCGCCCTCATCCGAAAGATCCGTCTCCGGTGCTGTGCCGAAGAACATGCTGCTCGCCGCATTGCCGAGGATCACGACCGCCGCGGCCGGCACACTCAGCATGGTACAGGCGATCAGGACGTCGCGCATCGCCGCTTCCTCCGCCATTGAGAGTTCACATCGCGAGGCCCACTGTCGGGCGAACAGGTTAAGGAAGCGATTTCCGGCATGGTTACCGACCGCGAGGACTGGCATTGTCGCTGGGCCATGCCCTGGGCTAGGGAGGTCGGCATGCTCCAGACCCGGCCCATTCCCGGTGCCGACCCAGCCCAAACCAAGTGAAGCCCAATGCTCCCACACCTCTCCATCGCCCCGCCTGATCCAGACGTTGCCCAGCGCGTCGCCGAGCGCATCGGCGGCAAGGCCATGCCCCCCGGCGCGCTCGGCAAGATCGCCGACCTAGCGGCCGCCCTTGCGATCGCCCAGAACTCCGAGGAGCCGGCGGCCGACCCGGCCCGCCTGCTGATCTTCGCTGCGGATCATGGGTTGGTGGATGAGGGCGTCTCGGTCTGGCCCCAGGATGTGACGCAGCTGATGGTCGACACCTTTCTCTCCGGCCGGGCAGCGGCGCCGGTGCTTGCGAAAAGTGCTGGGGTTGCGGTGCGGGTCTATGACGCCGGGGTTGCCGGTCCGCTGGCGCCGCGGGAGGGCTTGGTGCAGGCCGGCATTCGTCCCGGCACGCGCAACGCGGCGCAGGAGGATGCGTTGACCGCCGAGGAGGTCGCGGCGGCCCTGGCCTATGGCGCGGAGGCGGCCGAGACGGCTGCGTCCGAGGGCGCTCGGGTCATCGCGCTCGGCGAGATGGGGATCGGCAACACCGCGACCGCAGCCTTGCTCGGCAGCGCGGTGGCGGGGCTCGCACTCGCACCTTTGGTGGGCCCGGGCGCAGGCGTCGGGCCCGCGGGCCTTGCGCCCAAACTGGCCGCGGTCGAGCGGGCGCGGGCCCGCCGGCCGGGCACGCTGGCGCCAGAGGCGGCGCTGGCGGCCTTCGGAGGGCTCGAGATCGCTGCCATGGCCGGAGCGGTCATTGGCGGCGCATCGGCAGGCTTGGCCGTGGTGGTCGACGGGTTCATCGCAACGGCGGCGGCGCTGGTCGCGATCAAGGCCCGGCCCGAGGCGCGGCGTGCCTGCCTCTTCGCCCATCGCGGGGCGGAGCCGGGGCACGCGCTGTTGCTCGAGGCGCTCGAAGCCGACCCGCCGCTCGATCTTGGCTTGCGGCTTGGCGAGGGGACCGGCGCGGTGCTGGCGGTGCCTCTGTTGCGGGCAGCGGCGGCGGTCCTCTCCGACATGGCGAGTCTGGCCGATATCGGCTTCGAGGGGCCATGAGGCACGGGGCGGTAAACCCCGTGGCCGAGGCGCGGCGCTTCCTCAGCGCGCTCCAGTTCCTCACCCGCTTGCCTGTGCCGGACCCTGGTTGGGAGGAGGGGCGCCTCCGCCTCGCCAGCCGCTATTTTGGCGCCGTCGGTCTGATCGTGGGCGCCATTGCGGCGCTGGTCTGGGCCGGTGCGGCGCTGGTGTTGCCGCCGATGGTGGCGGCGCTCTTGGCTACCAGCGCGGCCATCCTCGTCTCGGGCGGACTGCATGAGGACGGGTTCGCCGACACCGCCGACGGGCTGCTCGGAACGCGTGATCGTCAACGGGCGCTCGAGATCATGCGCGACAGCCGCATCGGCACCTATGGCGCGCTGGCCTTGGTGCTGAGCGTGGGTCTGCGGGCCGCGGCGCTCGGCGCTCTGCCGATGGCCGAGGGGATGCTCGCGCTGATCCTCGCCTCCACCACCGGGCGCGCGCTGATGGTTCCGGCGATCGCACTTGCTCCCTATGCGCGCAACGAGGGGCTTGGCCGCGGCGTCGAGGGCGCCGGTGCCACGGAGACCATCGCGGCTGCCAGCACGGCGGGCCTCGTCTCGCTGTTTGCGGGCGCATCGGGCTTGTTGGCCCTTGTGGTCGCGGCGGTGCTGGCCTGGGGGCTGCTGCTCTGGATGCGCCGACGGCTCGGCGGATACACCGGAGACTGCCTCGGCGCCATCGCAGTGACGGGTGAGACGGCTGTTCTGGTCACGCTCGCTGGGGCCTGGGCATGAGACGGCTGTGGCTCCGCCATCCCCGTCCCGCGGTACGGCCCGGAACCTGCTATGGCCGGCTGGACGTGGCCGAGGGTCCGACTGCGGCGGCCGAGATTGCCGCCGCGCTTCGGTTGGCCCCGCCCGTCGCGGCTGTCTGGGCCAGCCCATCGCGGCGCTGCCGGCAGCTAGCCCGCCGCCTGGCGGCACGGGACGGGGTGGCGCTCCACCTCGACACCCGGCTGCTCGAGCTGGATTTCGGGCGATGGGAGGGCATGGCTTGGGACGAGATCTCCCGCGCCGAGAGCGATCCTTGGGCAGCCGATCCGTGGGCACTGGCCCCCCCGGGCGGCGAGCGCTTTGCCGATCTCCACGCCCGTATCGCCGCGGTTCTTGAGACCGCGCCCGACGAGGTCGCCCTGGTCTGCCATGCGGGGCCCATCCGCGCGGGCCGCATGCAGCTGGGTGGTGAGAGTTTCGAGACCGCCTTTGCGCATCCGGTTCCCTATGCCTTTCCTCTGGATCTCACCCGGGAGCCGGTCTGATGGCCGAGATGACTCTTGTCCTAGGTGGCGCGCGTTCGGGCAAATCGGCGCGGGCGTTGGCGCTCTGCCCGGCTCCGCATGTGTTCATCGCGACGGCCGAGGCGCTCGACGGCGAGATGGCCGATCGCATTGCCCGACACAAGGCCGAGCGTGGGCCGGATTGGGCGCTGGTGGAGGCCCCGCTTGCCCTGGCCGAGGCCGTCTCCGAAGCCGCAGCGCCCGACACAACGCTTTTGATCGATTGCCTGACGCTTTGGCTCTCGAACCTGATGCACCATGGACGCGGGCCCGAGGCGGAGACCGCCCGGCTGCTCGCGGCGCTCGGCGCCGCACCCGGGCGGGCGGTGCTGGTCTCCAACGAGGTTGGCATGGGCCTTGCCGCGATGACCGAGCTCGGCCGGGCCTTTCGCGACGAACAGGGTTGGCTCAACCAACGCGTGGCCGCGGCGGCGGACCGCGTGGAGTTCGTCGCCGCTGGCTTGCCCTTGGTGCTGAAGGGGACCGCCTAGGCTCCCTCCGCTCAGCAGTTCGACCAACCGGCGGTATAGAGACAGCCGGTGCCAGCGCTGTCCATACCACCGCGCGGCCCCTCGCCGCCGCCATATGATCAGGCGGCGTTCGGAGACTGCTCGCTGGGGCCCCAGCTGCGAATGCCTGGCTGGGCCTGCCCTATCGAGCCGATCGGATTGCCGCTGCCGAGGCGGCCCCAATGCCCTTGCGCATTCATCCAATAGTGCTCAGGGGGCATGCCGCCCTGCGCCATCATCCGAGCCGAGTGCTGATCCAACACCACGCTGATGAGTGTGTATAGCGCCTGCGCCTCGGCCGGGTCATTTTAGACCACCGCCTCGCCGAGTGCCATCACGACCCGGTCTGCCGCCGCGCGGCCGGTTCCAAGATGTCCGATCTTGTTCATATCGTCTCTTCTATCGACAATCGTGATCAGCAATTCGACCAGTCGCCGGCATAGATGCAGCCATTGCCATCGCCGCCGACACCGCCCGAGGGGCCATAATCCCCACTGTAGTAAGACCAGGAGCCGTTGCCGTAGGTCTGGCCCGAGCCGCCATAGACGCCTGATCCATGGGTCGTCCCGGCGTAGATGTTGCCCAGCGGCTGCAGGTTGCCCATAACGCCCCAATTGCCATTGGGAAGGAGCCAATAGTGCCCCGCTGGCAATCCGACGCCCGCCAGATAGGCATGGGTCTGCGAATCCACCGGCATGCCGTTGATCGTGTACGCCCCTTGGGCCGCCGCTGCGAGGCCGAGCCCGCAGGCGACCGCGAGGCCTAGTCCGAATCGTTTGATCATCCGCCTGTCCTCCGTCTCCGTTCTGCTGTCCATGTCCGCTCCCCGCGCGCTGGAGGTGGGGATGCCCGGCCCGCTTCGGCAACAGCGATGAGATCTCCTTGAAAATGGCGTCCGTCCCATTTTCTGGGACGCGCTGGGCCGGCGCGATGACAGGCCGTGCGAGCCCTTCCCCAATGGCTGTGCTCCGCCTATGCTGCAGCGCGATAGAAGCGCTGGAGAGGCCCATGGCACGAAAGCCGCGGCACGTGAAGTCCATGAACCTGGCGCTCCAGGGCGGCGGATCCCACGGGGCCTTCACCTGGGGGGTGCTCGACCGGCTGTTCGAGGATGACCGGATCTGGATCGAGGCCATATCCGGCACCTCGGCCGGGGCCATGAACGCGGTTGTCGCGGCCCAAGGCATGTATGAGGGCCAAGCTGAGGGTGCGCGCACCCGCTTGGCCGAGTTCTGGCAGGCGGTCAGCCGCGCCGGCGCCACCTCACCGCTCAAGCGCAGTCCCTTCGATGTCGCGACGGGCAACTGGAGCCTCGACAACTCGCCGGTCTATCTTTGGCTCGATTTGGTGAACCGGCTCGCCTCGCCCTATGATCTGAACCCACTCGGCCTCAACCCGCTCCGCGACGTGGTCGAGGACTGCGTCGATTTCGCAAAGGTGCGCCAGTGCAGCGATATGGGCGTCTTCCTGTCGGCCACGAATATCGAGACCGGGCGGGCGCGGGTCTTCCATCGCCATGAGATCACGATCGACGTGGTCATGGCCTCGGCCTGCCTGCCCTTCCTGTTCCATGCGGTCGAAATCGAGGGGCAGCATTATTGGGACGGCGGGTTCGTCGGCAATCCGGTGCTCTTTCCCTTTTATGAGCACAGCCCCGCCCAGGACATCGTGATCGTCCAGATCAACCCAGTCTATCGCCCGGGCGTGCCGCGCTCGGCCCGCGATATTCTCAGCCGCGTCAACGAAATCACCTTCAACAGCTCGCTGATGAAGGAGCTGCGCGCGCTGCATTTCATGACCGATCTGATGGACAGCCATGCCGTGCCTTGCGAGACACGCCGAGCCGTCCATGTGCACATGATCGAGGCGCGCAAGCAGATGCGACCGCTCGGTGCGTCCTCCAAGCTGAACACCGAATGGGAGTTTCTGCAGCATCTCTTCGAGATCGGGCGGGCGGCGGCGGATCGTTGGTTGCGCGAGCATTTCGACAGCCTCGGTGTGCGATCGACCCTCGATGTTCCGGCGATGTTTGGCGCGCAGTCCGACCCTTCGCAGCGGCCTGGTCGCAGCGCCGCCGAGTAACTGCTCGCACCGCCAAAGCTGTCGGGTGTCAAGGTCTGAACACGGCCCTCGAGATCTTCGCAAAACGCAAATGTCGCAGGCGAGGTTAACCAGCTGTTAATCTCAGTTTTCGTAAAAGTGTACACATTGATTGTCGGCCCTGGGGGGACGCGGCCGGACCAAGGTAAGCCCTGTGGGGTATGGCTTCGGTGAGAGCCTTGCCCGGTTGGAGTACTTGACGATGGATGGGCTGAGCGAGCCGCGAGACAAGCCACCTCGGCATGGCAAAACGGGGCGGCGGACACGGCGGCAGCCGGGACGCAGAGCGACATCCGGCGACGGGGGCGCTGACGGGGGCACTGGCGACCGACATCGTTCGGGCTCCGAGCCACCGCTCGATCTTTCGCCGCATCGAGTGCCACCCGAGCACAGCAGCGCGCCACTCCCTTGGGACGACGATGACGGCTTTGACTGGGAAGATCCGGCCCCGCGCCGGGTGCTGGGACGCTATCTCCTGCTGGCCGTGGCCTTCGCCGGATTTGCCGCCGCAGCCGCCCAGCTTTCGGCCGGGTTGCCGGAGTATCGGCCCTTTGATCGCATTGCGGAGCGCTATGGGCCCGCCGGGGCCGGCTCGGGCGTCGGGCCCGTCGCTGCCATGGCGGTGACCGAAGCGGAGCCGCAACTGGCGTCGCTGGGGCATGACGAGCCCCGATTTGCCCGCACGATGCCGGCCGCACGCGTCGATGCACCTGCCGCCCAGCGCTTCGTCATCTCGGCCGACGAGGTTTTGGGCTATGCCGAGGGCCGAGGGCTCTCGAACCTCGCCTATGGTCTGCTCGAGGGCACCCATTGCAAGCTCGAGCCCGGTGCGGTGATCGCCTGGCACCGTGACCGGCCCGGCGGCGCCGAATGCCGGGTGCTGTTGTTCGACCGGGGATGGCTGCGTCCAGGCTGGCGGATCGAGCGGGTGACGCTCCGGCTCGGCTTTGGCACCGCGGTGCAGCTCCGCGATGACGAGCCGCGGCCGACCGCTATCCAGGAGCAGTCGCCCGAGGCGGAACTGGTGCTCGAGACGCGGCTGCTGCCAGCGCAGTTCCGGGTGATGGGACGGGTGCCGCTGCCCGGCGCACGGTTCTGGGTGGCGCTTGACCGGATCGAGCTGGTCGGGCCGGGCGATGCGACCGACTGGCACACCGCCTTTGTGCGCGGCGTCTCGCCCCTCGACTGAGGGGACTGGCCCGCACGCCGTCGGCCACCGGGTCCGCTGGGGCTCTTGCCATAGACCGGGTCTGGGGATACCCCGCAGCCCATGAGCACGCACGGGGATATCGCCCCGGGCGCCGTCACGGTATGCGGCGCGCCGGAGGGTTGGGACGGCAAGCTGGTTGCCGAGCTTGCCGCCCGCGCTGGCGGTCCCTTGATCCATGTGGCCCGCGACGATGCCCGCGCGGCCGCGCTGACCGACACTTTGGGCGTCTTTGCGCCCTCACTGCCGGTGCTGCCGCTGCCTGCCTGGGACTGTCTGCCTTACGACCGCGTGTCGCCCACTCCCGAGATCGCGGCCGCCCGCATGGCGACATTGGCGACCCTGGCAAGCGGCTGGGACCGCCCGGCGATTATCCTCACGACCCTCAACGCCGCGCTCCAGCGGGTGCCGACCCCCAAGACGTTGGCCGAGGCGAGCTTTGTCGCCGAGACCGACCATGTGGTCTCGGTTGAAGCGCTGATCGCCTGGCTGTCCCGTATGGGGTTTGCGCGGGCCTCGACTGTGATCGAGCCTGGCGATTTCGCCGTTCGTGGCGGCATCGTCGACATCTTTCCGCCCGGAGCACACCACCCTGTGCGCCTCGACTTCTTCGGCGATGTGCTCGAGACAGCGCGGCGCTTTGACCCCGAAACCCAGCGCACGCTGGAGACCATCCCGCGCGTCGAGCTCGCCCCCGCCTCGGAGGTGATCCTGGACGAGGCGGCGATCCAGCGCTTCCGCGGGCGCTATCGTGAAATCTTCGGGGCCGCGCGTCTCGACGACCCGCTCTATGCGGCGGTTTCCGAGGGGCGCAAGCTCCAGGGTATGGAGCACTATCTCGGCCTCTTCCACACCGAACTCGCGACCCTGTTCGACTTCCTGCCCGGGGCGCCCGTTTCACTAGATTCGCGGATCGAAGAGGCCCGGGCGGCGCGCCTCGCGCAAATCGCCGAGCACTACGACTCGCGGGTCGAGGGCCGGGCCGACAGCACCCACCGTCCGGCGCCGTCCGAGATGCTCTATCTGGCCGAAGCCGATTGGCAGGCGGCGCTGTCGGGACGCGGCGTGCGCGCGCTCACGCCTCACAAGCAACCGCTCGGGCCGGGGATCATCGATGCGGGTGCTCGCCCGGGCCGCAGCTTTGCGCCCGAGCGCCAGCAAGACGGCGTCAACCTCTTCGATGTGTTGGCCGAACATGTGCGGGCGCGGCTCTCGCGCGGGCCCGTCGTGGTCGCCTCCTATTCCGAGGGCGCGCGCGAACGGCTGGACGGCCTGCTGAGCGACCACGGCATCACCGAGGCGCGCCGGATCGGCCGCTGGGAAGAGGTGGAGCCCGGCGTCAACCTGCTGGTCTGGGGTCTCGAGCAGGGGTTCGAAGCCCCCGACCTGACGGTTATCTCCGAGCAGGACGTGCTTGGCGATCGCCTCATCCGCCGCGCACGCAAAACTCGGCGGGCCGAGAACTTTCTGACCGAGACGCAGAGCCTGACCCCGGGCGATCTGGTGGTCCATCTCGACCACGGGATCGGGCGCTATCTCGGGCTCGAGACCGTGACCGCCGCAGGGGCGCCGCACGAATGCATCGCGCTTGAATATGCCGGGGCCTCCAAGCTCTACCTGCCGGTCGAGAACATCGAGCTGCTGACCCGCTATGGCCAGGAGACCGGCGAGCTCGACCGCCTCGGCGGCGGCGCCTGGCAGGCGCGGCGCGCCAAGATGAAGGCGCGCATCCGAGACATGGCCGACAAGCTGATCGCCATCGCCGCCGAGAGGGCCCTGCGCCAGGCCGAAATGCTGGATCCGCCCGAGGGAGGCTACGCCGCCTTCTGTGCGCGTTTCCCCTATCAGGAGACCGAGGACCAGCTGCGTGCCATCGAGGACGTGGTCGGCGATCTAGCCTCGGGCCGCCCCATGGACCGGCTGATCTGCGGCGATGTCGGCTTTGGCAAGACCGAGGTGGCGCTGCGCGCGGCCTATGTGGCGGCGGCCGCGGGTCTCCAAGTGGCGGTGATTGCGCCAACGACGCTGCTCGCCCGCCAGCATGCCAAGGAGTTCGCCGCGCGCTTCCAGGGCACCGGGCTGCGGGTGCGCCAGCTTTCCCGTTTCATCGCGGGCAAGGAGGCGACCGAGACCAAGCGCGCGCTGGCGGATGGGGAGATCTCGATCGTGATCGGAACCCATGCGCTGCTCGCCAAATCGGTCAAGTTCTGCAATCTTGGCTTGCTGGTGATCGATGAGGAGCAGCACTTCGGCGTGGCGCACAAAGAGCGACTCAAGAGCCTTCGCGCCGATGTCCATGTGCTGACCATGACCGCGACGCCGATCCCGCGCACGCTGCAATTGGCGATGTCCGGGGTGCGCGAGCTCTCGGTGATCGCGACGCCGCCCGTGGATCGCCTGGCGGTGCGCACCTATGTGGCGCCCTTCGACGAGGTCACCGTGCGCGAGGCGCTGTTGCGCGAGCACTACCGGGGCGGGCAGTCCTTTGTGGTCGTGCCGCGTATCGCGGACCTGGCCGAGGCGGAGGCCTTTCTCACCGAGCAGGTCCCCGAGGTCCGCTATGTCGCAGCGCATGGTCAGATGGCGGCGGGCGAGCTCGACAGCCGCATGAACGCCTTCTACGACGGCAAGTATGAGGTGCTGGTCTCGACCACCATCGTCGAGTCGGGTCTCGACATTCCTCGGGCCAACACCCTGATCGTGCGGCGGGCGGATATGTTTGGCCTGGCCCAGCTCTATCAGATCCGCGGGCGGGTCGGGCGCTCTAAGCTGCGAGCCTATGCCTACCTGACCACCGAGCCGCGCAAGCCGCTGACGCCCCAGGCCGAGCGGCGGCTCAAGGTGTTGGGCTCGCTCGACAGCCTGGGCGCCGGCTTCAACCTCGCCAGCCACGATCTCGACATCCGCGGGGCGGGCAATCTGCTGGGTGAAGAGCAGTCCGGGCACATCAAGGAGGTCGGCTTCGAGCTGTACCAGGACATGCTCGAGGAGGCGATCGCCAAGATCCGCTCGGGCGAGGCCGGCGTGGTCGAGGAGGGCGAGACCTGGGCGCCGGTCATCAATCTGGGCGTGCCGGTGCTGATCCCCGAAGACTATGTCTCAGATCTTGACGTGCGTCTTGGGCTCTATCGGCGGCTCTCGGATTTGCACAGCCGCGAGGAGCTCGAAGGGTTTGGCGCTGAGCTGCATGATCGCTTTGGCAAGCCGCCGAAGGAGGTCGACATGCTGCTCCGCATCGTGCGGGTAAAGACCATGTGCCGGCGCGCCGGCATTGCGCGGCTCGATGCCGGGCCCAAGGGCGCCACCGTACAGTTCCGCGGCGACCGGTTCGAGAACCCCGCCGGCCTCGCGCAGTTCCTGACCGACGCGACCCAGCACGCGAAGATCAAGGACAATAAGTTGATCGTGCGGCGCGACTGGCGCGAGGACCGCGACCGTCTGCGCGGCGCCTTCGCTCTGGCCCGAGACCTCGCCAAGCTTGCCCAGCACAAGAAGGCCGCTTGATGGTGTGAGGCACCTCGGGGTGGCCGGTGCGTGGGGCACGACGAGCCGGCGCCTCGGAGCCATCGAGTGCCAACAGCTGCACGCCCGCCGGCTTCTGCCCATCGATCCCGGATTGCCTCTCCCACGCGGTGCTGGCCCTTGTACCGACGCAGCACTTGCAGATGGTGGTTAGACCGACAACACTCGGTGCCTTGGGAGGACGCGATGCTTGACCTCGACCTGTTGCCCGCCTTCCTGGCCGCGGTGTTTGTGTTTGCTGTCATGCCGGGGCCGGCGGTGCTCTACTCGATCGCGCAAACCGTTGCGCGGGGACGCCGCGCCGGCGTGATGGCGGTGCTGGGTCTCAGCCTGGGCGGCATGGCCCATGTGGTGGCGGCGACGCTGGGGTTGTCGGCTGTCTTCCGCCTGGTGCCGGAGGCCTATCTGGCCGTGAAGCTTGCGGGTGCCGCCTATCTCCTGTGGTTGGCCTTTCGTATGATCTGGCCGGGCGATGCGCGATCGGATGGGCCGCCGCCACGCACTGGTCGCAAGGCCTTTCTCGAGAGCGTGACCGTTGAGGTGCTGAACCCCAAAACAGCGATCTTTTTCATTGCGCTGCTGCCGCAGTTTACGAACCCGGGGCTGGAGAGCCCGATGTGGCTCCAGCTCTTGGTGCTCGGCACGATCTGCAATCTGATCTGGACGCTGGGGGACCTGGTCTATGTGGCCTGTGCCGGGCAGGTGGCGGCGCGGCTGAAGCGGAGCGCCGAGGCAGAGCGGCTGGCCCGGTGGGTGGGCGGTACCGTGCTGGGCGCGCTCGGGCTGAAACTCGCGATTGAGCGCACGTGACGCGCGCACTTGACGTTGCTCCCCCCACTTGGAAGAGTGCTGGGCAATATGCGGGCATGATGGCGCAGAACGCCTCTATGTGCAGGGAATTTGGTCAGTTTGACGGGCGCCGTGAGGCCTCTGCCGCCCGTTTCAGCAGAGAGGGACAAGCGATGGCGATCAAGGGACTTCTTATGGCCGGTGCGGTTGCGCTTGCGGCCAGCACGGCCGGGGCAGAGGCGCTCAAGACCGGGCTCGACGGCACCTTTGCGCCGCACGCGATGCCCAAGCTCGGCGGCGGGGTCGAGGGCTTCAATGTCGACTATGTCGAAGAGCTGCGCAAACGTCTCGGCGTTGAGATCGAGCTGACGGCCACCCAGTGGTCGGGCCTGCTCCCTGGTCTCCAGGCGGGGCAGTACGACTTCATCGCCGCGCCCACCACGCTGACCGAAGAGCGCGCCGAGAATCTGTTGTTCATCGAGGGCTACCTGAACACCGACTTCCAGTTCATGACCAAGAAGGGCGCCGAGGCGATCACCGATCTTAGCCAGTTCAAGGGCAAGACCATCGCGGTGAACAAGGGCTCGGCCTATGACAAGTGGACCCGCGATTTGGCGGATGAGGTCGGCTGGACGGTCGAGAGCTATGGCACCCAGCTTGACGCGATCCAGGCGGTGGTCTCGGGCCGCGCCTTTGCCAATGTGGCGGGCAACACGGGCGTCGCCTGGGCTGTGAAGAAAAACCCGCAGCTGGCGCTCTCTTACGTGCATTCGACGGGCAAGGTCTTCTCGACGCCGTTCCGCAAGGACTCGGTCGAGCTGCGCAACCGGATTGAGGTGGCGGTTGAGTGCATGAAGCTCGACGGCACCATCGCCGCGATGCACGAGAAGTGGTTCGGGATCCCGCCCGCCGAAGGCTCGGCCGCCGTCACGGTCTATCCGGGCTTTGGCATGCCGGGGTTCCCGGGCTATGACCCGACCGAGCACACGCCCGACTGCGGCTGAGGGGTGAGCGGCCCCGCGCCGATCCTCGACATCCGGGCGTTGCACAAGAGCTTTGGCGCGACCGCGGTGCTGCAAGGCATCGATCTGGCGGTCGCGCAGGGTGAGCTTGTTTTCATCATCGGGCCGTCGGGATCGGGGAAATCGACGCTGCTGCGGTGTTGCAACCGGCTTGAGGAGCCGTCCGCGGGCTCGATTATGGTGGACGGCGCCGATATCATGGCGCCCGGGGTCGACCTGAACGCCATGCGGTTGCGGATGGGCATGGTGTTCCAGAGCTTCAACCTCTACCCGCACATGACGGCACTCGGGAACGTGACGCTGGCGCTGCGCAAAGTGCAGCGCCAGGCCCGTGCCGAGGCCGAGGAGCGTGGGCGGGCGGCGCTGGCCCAGGTCGGGCTGGCCGAGAAGGCGCGGAGCTATCCCGCCCAGCTCTCGGGCGGCCAGCAGCAGCGCGTGGCGATCGCGCGGGCGCTGGCGCTCGAGCCCAAGATCATGCTGTTCGATGAGCCGACCTCGGCGCTGGACCCCGAACTGGTGGGCTCGGTCCTGACGGTCATGCGCAGCCTGCGCGAGCAGGGGATGACCATGTTGGTGGTCAGCCACGAAATGCGCTTTGCCCGCGACGCCGCCGACCGCGTGATCTTCATGGATGGCGGACGGATCGTCGAGCAAGGCCCGCCCGGAGCGCTGTTCGGGGCGCCGCGCGAGCCGCGGACCCAGGCCTTCCTCGCCGATATCGCGCACTGAGGCGAGAAATGGACCGCTGGGAGCTCTTTCTCGAGACTTTCTTCAAATCCGAGGTGATCACCCGCTATTGGCCCGAGATCCTGTCCGGCCTGTGGGTCACCATCGAGGTCGCCTTGGCGGTTGTGGTCGCCGGGCTCGCGCTCGGCCTCGCGCTGGCGGTGCTGCGGGCCTATCGCATCCTGGCCGTGACCGCGCTGATCGTGGTCTTCGTCGACATGTTCCGCGCGTTGCCGCCATTGGTCGTGGTTCTGATCTTCTATTTCGGCTTGCCCAATATCGGGATCGTGCTGTCGAACTGGACCGTGCTGTGGCTGGTGCTGACCCTGGTGCTCGCGGCCTTTGCCGAGGAGATCTTCTGGGCCGGCATCCTCTCGGTGCCCAAGGGGCAGTGGGAGGCCGCGCGCTCTACCGGGCTCGGCTTTGGCCAGGCGCTGGTCTGGGTCGTGTTGCCCCAGGCGGTGCGCCTGACGATCCCGCCGCTCACCAATCGGACCATCGCGATCACCAAGAACACTGCCCTCGGCACCGTGATCGGGGTTGGTGAGATCCTGAACCAGGCGACCACGGCCACCTCGTTCTCGGGCAATGCGACGCCGCTGATGCTGGGGGCGATCGCCTATCTGCTGCTGTTCGTGCCCGTGGTGATGGTGGGGCGCTGGATCGAGACGCGCTTTGCCTGGGAGCGGGCCTGATGCAAGCGCTGATCGAGCAGTTCTTCAACCTGGACATTATGGTACAGGCCTGGCCCGTGCTGCTCGGCGGGCTGTGGGTGACGCTGACGCTGTGTGCGCTGGTGATCCCGCTCGGGCTGATCGGGGGGCTAGGCGCAGCGCTGCTCGCCACGTCGCGGTATCGCGCAGTGCGGTGGGCCATGGTGCCGGTGGTGGATGTCTTCCGCGCGTTGCCGCCGCTGGTGCTGCTGATCTTTGTCTATTCCGGACTGCCCTTTGCCGGTGTGGATCTGACGCCCTATCAGGCGGTCGCGATTGCCTTTGCGCTGAACAGCTCGGCCTACTACGGCGAGATCTATCGGGCCGGCATTGCCAGCGTGCCCAAGGGGCAGCTTGAGGCGGCGCGCTCGACGGGGCTGAGCGCGGCCCAGACCACGGCCTATGTGGTGCTGCCCCAGGCGGTGCGGACTGTGCTGCCCGATCTCGTCTCGAACACCATCGAGGTGGTGAAGCTCACCTCGCTCGCCAGCGTGGTGGCCTTGCCCGAGTTGCTCTACTCTGCGGACATGGCGCGGTCGATCACGTTCAACGCGTCGCCGATCGTGCTGGCGGCGCTGTTGTATCTGGCGCTGCTCTGGCCTTGCGTGCGGCTGCTTTCGCGGCTCGAGCGGCGGATGGCTGCTTGAGCCGGCCGCATCCCAGGCCCATAACGGGCGGGGTCAGGCAGGGAGGCGGCGATGCCCACGGGCACGATCGAGCGGCATCAGCCGCGCCAGGTCTCGGATCTCGGATTTTGGGCGGTCGAACCGCTCAAGCTCAAGATCTATGGTCTCGCGCAGCCCGCTGCGCCGCTGACCGAGCCGGCGGTGATCGAGGCCCGTGATGCCGTCGATCGTATGGTGCCGGCCGCGGTCGAGGCCGAGGGGGACTAAAATGGCCTCGGTTTTGTGCTTGTGCATGCAGGCACGCTCGGCTTGACGGTCAGCGCCTATTGGTGGGTCCAGGGCTCGGTGCTCTGCCAACGCATTCATCGGCGTCTGTGGCGCTCGGACCGGCCGCTGGATGCGACGCACCGACCGGTGATCGCCTGTGTCTACGAGCTTGCGCTGATCCATGCCGAACAGCAGATCTGGCGCGAGGCTATGATGGGTGCTAGCCCTCGACCAGCGGAGTATCTCTCCACCCGAGCGCCGCTCCGGACCGTCTAGCCGCACCCCAACCTCGGCGCGCCAAAGGATCACGACAATGCCTCTCAGCAAGCTGCACGTGCCGGCGGAGTGCCCTGTTGAGACCTGCCGCGCCATGGCGCAAGCGCCGCATGACAGTCTCGTCGAGACCTGCGGTGTGCACCCGGACGACAACAGCTGCCTGATCACCCGCCGCGCCGCCGAGGATGTGATCGTGCATCCGAGCTTTTTGGGCGAGCGGGATCCCGCACTGACGGTGTTCGTCGAGATCATCCTGCGGGGCGGGCGCAGCGACGACCAGAAAGAGGCGCTCTATGCGGATTTCCGGGCGCGGCTCGAGGCGCTCGGCATCGACCCTCGCAACTCCATCTTGGGGCTGATCGAGAACGACGCGATCGACTGGTCCTTCAGCCCCGCGGGTTCGGTCAAGCGGGTGCTCGGGCTCTGAGCCATCAGCCGAGCAGCGTGCCGATCGCCAAGGTGACCGCCGCCTGGCAGGGCTCGATGACCGGCACGCCGAGTGCGTCCTCGAGCGGCCGGCGGTGGCGCGCCATGCCGGCACAGCCCATGATCACCGCGCCGGCCCCGTCCTGATCGCGCAGTGCCTCGCCGACGACGACCATGCGCTCTAGCGTGCCGGTGCCGCTGGCGGTCTCGGCCACGCTCATATTCAGCGCCCGCTCGGCGGCGAGCCGGCCGATCAGCCCCAGCTCGCGCAATTGGCGCAAATGGCGCCGGATCGAGCCGTCCTTGATTGCGATCACCCCAAAGCGCTCGGCCCGGGCAAGCGCGCTCAACACAGCACACTCGGCGATGCCGAAGACCGGGGCCGAGGCCGCCTCGCGGCACACATGCACGCCCGGATCGGAATAGCAGGCGATCACCCAGGCCTCGGCATCGCTCCGCGTCACCCGGTTCGCCAGCGGTAGGGTGACCGCATCGGCGTCGCGCTGGCTCTCGATGCCAAAAGGGCCCTCGGCCAGCGTCTCGCAGGCGATCGAGACCCCCGCGGCCCGGAAAGGCTCGACCGCCCGGTCGATGCCGGCGGTGACTTCGGCGTTCGAGTTCGGATTGATCACGACGATCCGCGGCGCGGCTGGGCGTTGAGAGGGCGAGGACATGGCGATAGGCTCCGGTGTTGCGGGACCATTCTCCCGCGCCCAGCCAAAAGGATCAAGCCGATGGAGCCCTTCGACCTCGTCATCCGCGGCGGTACCGTGGTCACGGCAATCGACAGCATGGCGTGCGATGTGGGCGTGCGCGATGGCCGCATCGCGGCGCTGGCCGAGGGGCTCGCGGGTCGGCAGGTGATCGACGCGACCGGGCGTCTCGTGCTGCCGGGCGGGATCGACACCCATTGCCATATCGAGCAGCTCTCGGCCAACGGGCTGACCAATGCGGACAGCTGGGAGAGCGCCACCCGCTCGGCGGCGCTGGGCGGGACAACCACGGTGATCCCGTTTGCCTGCCAGCACCGGGGCATGCGGCTGAAGACGGTGGCCGAGGAGTACCATGCCCTGGCCGCCCGCGGTGCCGTGATCGACTATGCGCTGCACCTGATCCTGGCCGATCCGACGGAAGAGACGCTGGAGCAGGATCTGCCGCCTTTGGTCGCGGCGGGGCACGGCTCGATCAAGATCTTCATGACCTATGACGCCATGCAGCTCTCGGACGCGCAGGTGCTGGATGTGCTGGCCAAGGCGCGCGCGCTGGGGGCCCTGGTCTGCGCCCATGCCGAGAACCACGGGATGATCGATTGGATCTCTCGCCGGCTGGTGGCGCGTGGCTATACGGCGCCGCGCTATCATGCGATCTCGCATCCGCGCGGGTCCGAGGCCGAGGCCTTCACCCGCCTGATCGCCATGGCCGAGCTGTTGGACCAGCCGGTGATGATCTTCCATGTCTCGACGGCTGAAGGGGCGGCGGTGATCCGCGAGGCCCGCGGGCGCGGCGTGAAGGTCTGGGGCGAGACCTGCCCGCAATACCTGTTCCTGACGGCCGAGGACCTGGACCGCCCGGGCGCCGAGGGGGCGAAGTTCTGCTGCTCGCCGCCGCCGCGGACCGAGGCGGATCAGGCCGCGCTTTGGCGCGCGCTGGCGCTCGGCGATCTGCAGACGGTGTCCTCGGATCATGCGCCCTTCGCCTTTGACGCCAGCGGCAAGCTGGTGGCCGGACCCGAGCCCGCCTTCAAGCAGATACCCAACGGATTGCCAGGGCTGCACTGGCGCCTGCCCCTGCTCTTCGATGCCATGGTGCATAGGGGCTTTGGCGGGCTGATGAAGTTCGTGTGGGTGACCGCGGCCGAGGCGGCCTGGCTCTACGGGCTCCACCCCTCCAAGGGCTCGATCGCCATCGGCCAAGACGCCGATTTGGCCATTTGGGACCCGGACCGGGCCGTCACGATCACGGACGCCATGGTCGAGGATCAGACCGGCTACACGCCCTATGCCGGGCGTGAGGTGCGCGGCTGGCCGATGACCGTGCTCTCCCGTGGCCGCGTCGTGGTCGAGGAGGGCGCGCTGACCGACGCGGCGAGCCCCGGCTCTGGCCAGTTCCTGGCCCGCCAGGCCGGGCCGGCAGCGGCGCCGACCGGGCGCGCCTCAGCGGAGTTCGATCCGGCGCGCAATTTCGGCGCCGTGTTGGAGTAGCCGCCTCAGCGCCTCAGCGCCGTCACCACCGCCCCGCCCACTGCGACCAGCGCCAGCAGGCGCAGCGGTCCCAGGCTGTCGCCCACCAGCCATCCGGCCGAGAGCACACCCACCACCGGCACGATCAGCGTGCCAATGGTCGCGGTCGTGACGGGCAGGCGGGCGACCAGCACGCTCCACCCGGCATAGCAGACCCCGAGCGGCCCCAGGACGTGCACGACCAGCAGGCCCAGCGCCCCGGCCGAGGGCAGCTCGGGCTGCCAGGGCGCCTCAAAGAGCGCCGCCCCCAGCACCGCCGGCGGCGCCGAGACCGCCACCATCCAGGCGGCTCGCGGCAGCGGCGCAAGGCTGGGCGCCGCGCGCTTCAGCAGAACGGTCCCCAGGGCCCAGCTGACCGCCGCGCCCAGCATAAAGAGCGGCCCCGCCGGCGCAGCGACCAGCCCCGCCGGGTCCTCGGCGATCAAGAGGCCCAGCGCCGTCATCCCGAGCGCCAGCGCCCCCACCAGCCGCGCCGTCATCGCCTCGCCCAGCCACAGCGCCGAGATCAATGCCGCCCAAACCGGCATGGTGAACGCGATGATGGCGGCCTTTGACGTCTCGGTTTCGAGCTGTCCGAACGCGGTGAACAGGTTGAACCCAAAGATCGTAAAGAGCCCGGCCAAGACCAGCCGCCCCCACTCGCACCGCTGTGGCCACATCCGGTCGCCGCCGAGACCCACCGCCGTCATCAGCACCGCGGCCGCTGCGCTCAGACCGATGGCGCGCAGGCTCCAGGGCGAGAACTCAGCCAGCAGCAACTTGACCAGCGGCCAGTTCAGCCCCCAGAGAACGCCGATTCCGACGATCATGGCGACTTCGCGGGCCGAGGCCGAAGGGGTCCCGTCGGGCTGCTGCGTCATCGCGATTTCCGGGCCTTTCCCCTTGCCGCCCACGCGGGCCCGGTCGAAGATCGCTCATCCGAAGCCAAACTGAAAGCCCGCCCATGCTCCCCCTCACAGGTTACACCGATCGCCTCTCGGCCCGTCCGGGCGAGCGCGTCGCGGTCCATGTCTCGGCGCGAGAGCCGGGTCCGGCGGAGGCGCGCCTTGTGCGCCTGATCTCGGGCGATCCGAACCCCGCAGGTCCTGGCCGGATCGAGGAGGACCGGGGCGATCTGTTCACCCACCGCTTCGAGGCCCTGTCGCGGCTGGCGCATCCCGGCTCGTTTGCGGTGATTGCGGCCGGCCCGCAGTTCGAGGGCGCCTTTTCGCTCGAGGCTGTGATCTGGCCGACGCGTCCCGGCGAGGGTGAACAGATCGCGCTGTCGGCTTTTGACCCTGAGATGGGGGCGGGTGTGGCCCTCGGCCTCGACGTCCACGGCTGTGCCATGGCGTTGGTCGGGCGCACTGGTGAGGCGCCGCTTCGCCTGGCGACCGACCGGCCGTTGGCGACCCGCCACTGGGTGCGTCTGCGCGCCAGCGTCGATCCCGCATCCGGAACGGTGACGGTCGCCTCGGCACCGGTTGCTCCGCTGCTTGGTTCCGAGCAGGCCGCCATCGCCGAGAGCCGTCTGAAGCCGGGCCCGATCCCCTTGGCCGAGACCTGGCATATTGCGGCCCTCGGTCCTGGAGCGGATGGCGCCATGGCCGGGCTCTTCAACGGCAAGATCGAGGCGCCTGCGATCCAACAGGGCGCGGGGCCCGAGGATCCGGGCGCGGCCCATCCCGGCACGGTGCTTGCCGCGTGGGACTTCGCGCTCGGCATGCAAACCTTGACGGTGCATGACACGGGGCCGCGTGGGCTCGCGGGACGGTTGGTCAACCTGCCGGCCCGGGCGATGACCGGCGCACGTTGGACCGGGCGCGAGATGTGCTGGCGCCACGCCCCCGATCAATACGCCGCGATCCATTTCCACGACAGCGACATCGCCGATTGCGGCTGGCCGGCCGATTTTGCGTTCACCCTGCCCGAGGATCTGCCGAGCGGCATTTGGGGCATCCGCCTCAGCTCGGGCGAGGCCGTCGACACGCTGCCGCTGTTTGTCCCGCCCCCGCGCGGGCGGGCGACCGCGGATCTTTGTGTTCTGATGTCGACCTTCACATATGTCGTCTATGGCAACTTCGATCGGCCGGATTTCGATGAAGGCTATCGTGCCCGGGCCGCAGCGCTTGGCATGAGCCCTGAGTTCCCGGGGGATCACAAGGAATACGGGCTCTCGACCTACAACAGCCATTCCGATGGCAGCGGCATCTGCCATGCCAGCCATCTGCGGCCCATGATGACCCTGCGTCCGGGCTTCATGAACCAGAACGACCCGCATGGCTCGGGGTTGCGTCACTTCGCGGCGGACACCCACCTGATCGCCTGGCTCGAGGCGAAGGGCATCGCCTATGACATCGTCACGGATCATGACCTCGATGCCGAGGGGGTGAAATTGCTGGCGCCCTACCGCAGCGTTCTCACCTGTTCCCATCCCGAATACCACACGGCCGAGACTCTGGATGCGCTGACCGCTTATCGCAATGGCGGGGGACGGCTCTGCTATCTCGGCGGGAACGGGTTTTATTGGCGGGTGGCACGGCATGGCGAGATGCGCGAGGCCATCGAGATCCGCCGCGGCGAGGGTGGCATCCGCGCCTGGGCCTCGGAGCCCGGCGAGTACTTCAACGCCTTCGACGGGGCCTATGGCGGGTTGTGGCGCCGGCAGGGGCGCGCGCCCCAGGCGATGGCGGGGGTGGGGTTCTCGGCCCAAGGGACGTTTGAGGGCTCGCACTATCGGCTGACCGAGGCGGCACGGGATCCGCGGGCGGCCTGGATCTTTGAGGGCGTGGCCGAACCTGGGGATCTGCTCGGCGGGTTCGGGCTGTCTGGTGGCGGGGCGGCTGGGTTCGAGCTTGACCGGGCCGACACGCGGCTCGGCACGCCCGAGCATGCGCTCATCCTCGCGCGCTCCGAGGGCCATTCCGAGCGCTTTGTCCTGGTGCATGAAGAGCAACTGACCCACCTCAAAACCCTGCCGGGTGAGCCTGCCGCCGATCTTATCCGGGCCGAGATCACATTCTACGAGACGCCTGCGGGCGGCGCCGTGTTCGCGACGGGCTCGATCACCTTTTGCGGCAGCCTGCCGGTGGACGGATGTGACAATCCGGTCTCGGCCATGCTCGAGCGGGTGGTGCGGCGGTTCCTCGATCCCGCCCCCTTCGCGCCGCCAGAGTGATCTCAGGGCTGCCGCCGTTCCCAAGGCGGCCGCCAGGCCGGCCCCAGCGCTGCCCAGATCGCAAGAGACACCAATATGGGGGAGACCATCTGGCGAAACCGAAAGGCGGTCCCGAGATTGTGGTAGGATACGAACCCGTAGACCGCTGCCCAGGCCAGCAGCGTCAGAACCGCCCAGATCAACACCGGCTCGATCAAAAAGGGCCGGGCCCCCCGTCGCCAGCAGCCATAGATCAGCATGCCGAGGATCGCTGCATTCTCGATCCCGGCCAACAGGCCGAAAGGGTTCATCACCTCGCCCGGCAGCGGCCGGAACAGCGCCGTGAAGATCCCGACGGGCAGAAAGGCGATCATTCCGCCGAGCGAGCCGAAACCGCTCTCGAGCGTTCGCGCCGAATTGCCCTGCGAGAACCCCGCTGCGATCTCGTTGGTGCGCATCAGCAGATCCTGCGAGGTCTCGATGCTGAACCGGTCGGCAAAAACCTGAACAGTCAGCAGGAACACTGGCACGACCAACAGGCCCATCGCCACCTTGGCCCAAGGTGGGCTGCGTGATGAGAGCCCAATCGCACCGACGAACGGCGCTAGGAAGATCATCAACAGCCACAGCCGAATGCTTCCGACGATGATCAGCCCGGTCCCGAGGGTGAGCAGGTATCCCGGCCGCCGTCGCTCGAAATAGCCGACCGCGCCGATGCAGATCAGCCCGACACCCAAGGCGACCACAGGCTCCTTCCCCAGGATTGAGGTCCAGAACAGAATGCTGGGCGTCAGACCGAGCACATAGAGCATCACCTCGCTCTCCCGCCCCAGGGCGATCACCGCCGCGCGATAGGACAGATAGACCCCGATCAGCCCCAGTGCCGAGCTGATCACCTTGAGATAGGAATAGGACTCCGAGACAACCGCCATCAGCGCTGTCAGCGCAATGATATTCTCGGTCCCTTTGCCATAGGAGAAGAGTTCCCAAGGCTCGCTGAGCCGCACGCCCTCGCGAAAATAGGTCTGGGCATCGAGCGCGGCATAATAGCTCTCATAAAACAGCATCAGCCCCAATGTGACGGTACAGCGGATCAACCAGAGGGTGGTCAGGATCGCACTGTGGCGCGGCGGCAGCGGCAGGGCTTGCAGGAGCAGCAGGATCGCCAGGGCCGCGATCAGGCCCGAGAGGAAGTCGCCCTCCATGTCGAGGATATGGAAGCCGTAAGCCGCATCCGAGGCGAACAGCCGGTAGAACAGCGCGATCGCCAAAGGCGCGACCACCACCGCCAAAGCCGCAAAGCCCCGGTGAAATCCCAGCATGGGCGCCGTCTCCCGATGATGCCGGACCAAACCTGCCCGAGACTGCCAGCAAAGTGTTGCGAAACTGCCGAAATTCGGTCTGCGGCGCAATAAGCCATCCCCCGACCCTTGCACCTGCCCCTCACCATCCCCTATCTGGAGCGCAGATAGAGATGGAAACAATTGCTAGAGTGATTTTCTGGACCGGTTTGGGTTTTCCGCGTAGGGTCCGCGCGCACTTTCAAGGGGTACGGTTATGGCGCTGGATTTGGAGGGTTTGCTCAAGAGCTTCGGGGACGATGCGCCCTGTGGCGACGACCTTGAGTACGACCCCGATTTCATCGCTCTCGAGCTCGCTGCAATGCCCAAAGAAGAGCAGCAGATGGGGGACTCGGTCATCGAGGCCGAGGAACCGGATTGGCGCGAAGTGCAGTCCGCTTCGATCAAGGTGATGGAGCGCAGCAAGGACATTCGTGCCTCGTCCCATTACGCGATCGCGGCCCTGAAAATTGAAGGGATCGGCGGCTTTCGCGATGCGCTCACCTACACGCGCCGCTGCCTCGAGACTTATTGGGACACGTGCCACCCTCTGCTGGACGCCGAGGACGACAATGATCCGACTGCCCGCGTGAACGCAGTGCGCGGCCTGGCCGGAGCGGATACGGTTTTGAAGGCGCTGAGGAACATGCCGTTGGCGGAGTCGCCGCGCATCGGGCGCTTTGGCCTGCGCGAGATCTTGATCATCAAGGGCGAAATGCAAGTGCCCGAGAAGGACCAGGTCGACAGCGGCGCGGTCGCGTCTGCCTTCCAGGACACCAAGCCCGAAAAGCTCAGCGCGGATCTCGAGGCTACCAAGGCCGCTCGGGCCGAGCTGAAGACGATCGAGAAGATCTTCGACGACAAGACGCCGGGGATGGGCCCCGACATGTTGCCGCTGGCCAAGCTCCTGAAGCAGCTCGAGGACGGGTTGGTGGAATATGGCGGGCTCGATCAGGCCGCGCCCGAGGAGGCGGCGGCCGAGGGCGAAGCTGGCGAGGATGGCGAGGCCGAAGACGGGGCCGCTCCCGCTGCCGGTGCGCCGGCGCGTGCTGTGGCAACACGGGGTGTCGGCACGATCGACAGCCGCAAGGATGTGCTGACCGCGCTCGACCGGATCTGCGACTATTACGCCAAGAACGAGCCCTCCTCGCCGGTGCCCTTGATCATCAAGCGTGCGCACCGCTTGGTGATGGCCGATTTCGAGGCGATCCTGGCCGATTTGGCACCAGGTGGACTGGAACAGCTGCGGGTGGTGTCCGGTACCAAAGAAGGGGATGCCGGCGGAGCTGCCGCCGGCAAGGCTGACGGCGGCAAAGGCCAGCAGCGTAAGTGATCGAGGGCGATGGGAATGCGGAACTCACTTGACGATTCGCGACCCTCACGGGTTATGGTACTCGTGGCGAAATTCGGGGAGATATGACCAATGGGCGGTAGCAGCCAGAAATTCATCGGCCGGAATCGCGCGCCACGCGTTCAAATTGAGTATGATGTCGAGGTGTATGGGGCCGAGAAAAAGGTCCAGCTTCCCTTCATCATGGGGGTCATGGCCGACCTGAGTGGAAAGCCTGAGGAGGCTCTTCCGCCCGTGAGCGATCGCAAATTCTTGGAGATTGATGTCGACAACTTCGACAGCCGTATGAAGTCCATGAAGCCGCGGGTCGCGTTTCCGGTGCCGAACACCCTGACGGGTGAGGGCAACATGATGGTCGATCTGACCTTCGAGAGCATGGACGACTTCTCGCCCGCCGCGATCGCGCGGAAGGTGGAGCCGCTGCGTAAGCTATTCGAGGCGCGCTCCCAGCTTGCGAACCTGATGACCTATATGGACGGCAAGGCGGGCGCCGAGGAGTTGATCTCCAAGGTTATGTCCGACCCAGCGCTGATGTCGGCGCTGGCCTCCGCGCCCAAGGCGGGCGCAGACGAAGAGCAGAAAGAGGAGTAAGGCATGGTCGATACCGAAGCCCAGGCTGGTGCCGCAGCAGGCGAGACCTCCTTCGCCCCTGACGAACTTGGCCGGCTCCTCGAAAAGGAGTTTCGCCCAAAATCCGACAACGCGCGCGACGCGGTCGAGCAGGCGGTCAAGACGCTGGCCGAGCATGCGCTCGAGAACGCGGCCCTCGTCTCGAATGACGCGCTGGTTACCATCGAGTCGATCATCTCGCTGCTCGACAAAAAGCTGAGCGAGCAGATCAACGAGATCCTTCACCATGCCGACTTCCAGAAGCTCGAGAGCTCCTGGCGCGGTCTCCACTATCTCATCAACAATACCGAAACCGATGAGATGCTGAAGATCCGGGTGATGAACATCTCCAAGAAGGACCTCGGCAAGACGCTCAAGAAGTTCAAGGGAACCGCTTGGGATCAGTCGCCGATCTTCAAGAAGGTCTATGAGGAAGAGTACGGCCAGTTCGGTGGCGAGCCTTACGGCTGCCTGATCGGCGACTATTTCTTCGACCACAGCCCGCCGGATGTCGAGCTGCTGGGCGAGATGAGCAAGGTCGCCGCTGCCGCCCACGCGCCGTTCCTCTGCGCGCCGAACCCGACGCTGTTCCAGATGGACAGCTGGCAGGAACTGGCAAACCCGCGCGATCTTACCAAAATCTTCCAGACGCCGGAGTATGCGCCATGGCGCTCGCTGCGCGACAGCGACGACAGCCGCTATATCGGCTTGGCGATGCCGCGCTTTCTCGGCCGCTATCCTTACGGAGCTAAGACGGACCCCGTTGAGGAGTTCGATTTTGAAGAGGACACTGACGGCGCGGATCACAGCAAGTATTCCTGGGTGAACGCGGCCTATGGCATGGCGGTGAACGTGAACCGCGCCTTCAAGCTCTATGGCTGGTGCACCCGGATCCGCGGCGTCGAGTCCGGCGGTGCGGTGCCCAACCTGCCGACGCACACATTCCCCACGGATGACGGTGGGGTCGACATGAAGTGCCCGACCGAGATCGCGATCTCGGACCGGCGCGAGGCGGAACTGGCCAAAAACGGTATGATGCCGCTGGTCCACCGCAAGAATTCGGATATGGCGGCCTTTATCGGTGCTCAGTCGCTGCAGAAGCCCGTCGAATATGATGATCCCGACGCGACCGCCAACGCCAACTTGTCGGCGCGTCTCCCCTATCTTTTCGCAACCTGCCGCTTCGCTCACTATTTGAAGTGCATGGTCCGCGATAAGATCGGTTCGTTCAAAGAGCGGGCCGAGATGCAGCGCTGGCTCCAGAAATGGATCAACCAGTATGTTGACTTGAACTCTGAGTCCTCGCCCGAAGTGGTGAAGGCTCGCAAGCCGCTCGCGGCAGCTCAAGTTGTCGTCGAGGAGGTTGAAGGGAACCCAGGATATTACAGTTCAAAGTTTTTCCTTCGCCCCCACTACCAGCTCGAGGGCCTGAGCGTATCCCTTCGTCTGGTGTCTAAACTGCCCTCTGAAAAGGGTGGTTAAAGAGGGTCAGGCGGCGATGTCCGTCGTCTGATATATTTTCGCCGATTTTCGGCATATCTAGAGGAGTGAGCCACCATGGCCGACGCTGAACCGCAAGATGCCCTGATGTATTTCTCGGGGACGAATTCTGAGCACATTGTTGGTGAGAGCCAAGATCACCAACTGTCCGACAACAATGCCTTCGAACTGACCGAGTTCACCATTAAGGGTGAGAACTCGACCAATGTCGGCTCGTCGACCACGGGCGCCGGTGGCGCTGGCAAGGTGAAGTTCGACCGTCTCAACCTGAAGAAGTACACCGACAGCGCGTCGGCTGGCTTCTACAAAGCGCTGATCGAGGGTCTGCACATCCAGGAAGGTCACATCCGTCTCCGTCGCAACGGCATGGAGTACATGAAGTTCGACTTCCTGATGTGCATCGTGGCCGAGATCGAGACCAGCCAGTCGGGAGAGGACGAGGCCGAGGATTCGATCGTGTGCGACTACGGCGCGATCAAAGTGACCTACACTCAGCAGGACTCCGCCAGTGGCGAAGAGGGTGCCGAGCAGGGCCACGAGTTCAGCCGCGTCACCAACAACGCCGCCTACGAGATCTGATCTCGGCGCCGGCCCGGCCGTGCGGGGTGCCCCTGCATCCCGAACGGCAGCACTATGGACGGGCGCGTTCAGCGCCCGTCTTCTCCGTTTTGCCCGGGCGGGTCTGCTCCGGCCCCGAACGTGTTGTCGTCTTGGGTGCTAGATCTCTGCGGGCGGTTAAAAATTTTGCACCCAAGTTGGAGGGTTCTCTGTCATGGCAACCGAAGCCGAAGACGCCTTCATGTATTTCGACCTCACGGCTGGTGTCCGGATCGAAGGCGAAGCGCGGGATGAGCGCACGACCTTCACCGGCGAAGAGACCATGTGGCAGCGCTACGCTTTTCAGATTCAAAGCGTTGGCTATTCGGTGACCAACAAGACGAACATCGGTAAGGCCGCGGGCACCGACACGGGCTCGGGCGGAGGCGGGGAGAACACCGATGCCGGTAAGGTCACCTTTGAAAAAGTGGTAATTAAAAAGATGTGCGACCAGTCGACGCCAAACCTCATGCTGGCCTGCGCCAAGGGTGAGAAGTTCAAATGGGCGAAGATTGAGCTCCGTCGGAATTACAAAACCTACATGATTATCACGCTCGAAGACTGCATCATCTCCAAGGCCGGCGTGGAGCAATCGGGAGACGAAGAAGCCACTGACACCATTGAAATCGATTATGCGCGGATCGTCGTCGAATATAGCTCGCAAGGTGAGGATGGCGATTTCTGGATCTCGCATCGCGCCGGTTGGGATCGCGAGATCGGCAAATACTACGACATCTGAGGGGGCCGGGCCGCGCGGTCGGCCCGGTACCGTCCAGAACGAGCTTGGAAGTCGGCGGGCGCCGCTGCTAGGCTTGCGATACGAACCAAGAACAACAATTCGTGCAAGACTGAGGGGCCCATGACCGCAATCGATCTCATCCGTTCCGGGGACATAGCGGGCGCGTTGGCGGCCTTGCAGGACGAGGTTCGCAAGGACCCCTCGGATGCCAAGCACCGGATCTTCCTGTTCCAGCTGCTGAGTGTGAAGGGCGATTGGAACCGCGCTGTCACGCAACTCAGCCTGTGCGGGAAGATGGACGAGACCGCGCTGCCCATGGCGCAGACTTATCGCGAGGCGATCGGCTGCGAGCTGATCCGCGAGCGCGTGTTCAAGGGCGAGACCGCTCCTCTGCTGTTCGGCGAGCCGCAGGAGTGGATCGCTCTGCTGATCCAAGCCATTGGGGTCTTTGGCCAAGGGGATCTTGCGGCGGCGGCCAAGATTCGCGCTGAGGCCTTCGACAGCGCGCCGACGACATCCGGGAAGATCAACGACACGGCCTTTGACTGGATCGCCGATGCGGATATGCGCCTTGGCCCGGTGCTCGAACTGGTCATGAACGGCAGCTATTACTGGGCGCCGTTCAATTGTATTGCCAAGCTCGAGATGGAGGAGCCGACGGATCTGCGCGACCGGGTCTGGACCCCGGCCATGGTCACCTGGGCCAATGGCGGGCAGGTGCCCGTGCTGATCCCGACCCGCTATCCCGGCGATCTCGAGAGCTGGAGCGATGCGCACCGCCTCTCGCGCGCCACCGATTGGGTCGATGCGGGTGAGGAGACCTTTATCGGAACCGGCCAGCGTATCTTTGCGACAGATGTGGACGACTACCCGATCATGGACATCCGCACGATTGAGCTGGATGTGGAGGCGCCCGAGCCCTCAGAGCCCGCCGAGCCCTCAGAGCCCGCCAAGGACAGCGACACCTCCGAGGCGGCCGCGGGATCGGGCGATGGTTGACAAACTCGTCTCGGAACGGCTGCAACCCTCGCTGCTGGACCGGCTGACCGACCAGAAACCAGAGAGCCCGGAGGAAAGCCGGGACGAGCGTGTCATCGACATGCGCCGCTTGCGGGCCATCGTGCTGCGCGACCTCACCTGGCTGTTCAATACGACGAATTTCGCCTCCGTTCGCGATCTGAAGCTGATGCCGCAATCGGCGGCTTCGGTGATCAATTACGGCATTCCCGATGTGGCGGGGCAGCAGTCGGGGCAGAACTGGGCCTTTGGCTTGCAGCGCGCGTTGCGCGACGCCATCGAGCGGTTCGAGCCGCGCTTGATCCCAGGCACGGTCGAGATCCTGTTGGGCGAGCAGAATTATGGCCGCGACGCGGTCATAGTGCTCGAGATCCGCGGCGAGCTCTGGGCCCATCCGATGCCCATCGAGCTCTACATGCGCACCGAGCTCGATCTTGCCAATGGCGAGATCACCGTGCGCAACGAGACCTGAGGCCGCCAGCTGATGGACACCCGCCTGCTCAGATACTACGAGTCGGAGCTGAGCTTTATCCGTGAGATGGGCGCCGAGTTTTCCGCCTCTTATCCCAAGATCGCGTCGCGTCTGGGGATGGAGGGGCTCGAGGTGCTCGATCCGTATGTCGAGCGGCTGATCGAGAGCTTTGCCTTTCTGGCGGCGCGCGTGCAGCTCGAGCTCGCGCTGCAGTACCCGACCTTCACGCAGCATCTGCTCGAGATCGTCTATCCGCACTACGCCTCGCCGACACCGTCGATGATGATCGCACATCTCAAGCCGGATCCGGCCCAAGGGGGCATGGATGATGGGTTCTTGCTGCCGGCGGGCACGGCGCTGCGCAGTCCGCTCCGCGATGGGGACACCACGGCTTGTGTGTTCCGGACCGCCCATGATGTCCGGCTCTATCCCCTCGAGGTGGCCGAGGCCGAATACATCGATGGCCGCGGCGAGTTGGTGGCCGCAGGCATGGGCGAGCCGCAGGAGGCACGCGCCGCGATCCGCCTGCGCTTCCGCCATCTGTCGGGAGAGCCCATGTCCTCACTCAGCGTCGAGGACTTGACGCTGTATCTTGCGGGCGATGGCGGCCAGCCCTGGCGGCTCTACGAGAACATCGTCAAGGATACGGTCGGCCTCTATGGCCGCTCGACCAATCGGCGCTCGGATTGGGTGCAGCGCCTCGGTGACTGCCCGGTCGAGCCCGTGGGGTTTGACGCCGAAGAGCGGCTGCTGCCCTATCCGGACGAAAGCTTTGATGGCTACCGGCTGCTGCAGGAATACTTCGCCCTGCCGCAGCGGTTCTTCTTTGTCCGCCTCAGTGAGCTGGCGGAGGTTTTTGCGCGGACCGAGGAGTCGACGCTCGACGTCTACATCCTGCTGTCAGAGTCCTCGCGCGAGCTGCGCAACACCCTGGACCGCGAAAGCTTCCGTCTCCATACGACCCCAGCGATCAACCTGTTCGAAAAGCGCTGCGACCGGCTCCATGTGCGCGATGTGGACCATGAGCATCACATCGTCCCGGATCGCACGGCGCCGATGGACTACGAGATCCACCATCTGAAGAAAGTCGTCGGGATCCTGGGGCAGGGCGACGACGATGTCGATTTCCAGCCCTTCTACAGCTCGGACGATATGACGGCGGCGGGGGAGACGCGCGAGGCCTATTACGCGATCAAACGCTCGATGCGTCAGCGCTCGGAGAAACAGCGGCTGAAGGGTGCGCGGACCACCTATCTCGGCTCCGAGATCTTCATCAGCCTGGTGGACCGGGACCAGGCGCCCTACGCCCGCACGCTTGAACAGCTCTCGGTGCAAGCCGTCTGTTCAAACCGCGATCTGCCGCTGATCCTGTCGATAGGCGGCGGCAAGACCGATTTTTATGTGCCCGATGGCGGGCCGATCTCCGAGATCCGGGCGATCGTCGCACCGACGCGCCCGCGGCCCAGCCTGGCCCAAGGCGATGCGGCTTGGCGTTTGATCAGCCATCTCAGCCTGAACTACCTCTCGATCGCCGACACCGGGCGCGGCACCGGGGCGGCGGCCTTGCGCGAGATCCTAGCGATCTATGCGCCGCTCGGAGACCGGGCGATGGAGAAGCAGCTCGAAGGGGTCGTGGGCGTCACCTCGCAGCCCATCGTGCGGCGCATGCGGGACAAGCTGCTTTCGACCGCTGTGCGCGGGCTTGAGGTGAACGTGGCCTTCGACGAGAACATCTTCGAGGGTACCGGCGTCTATCTGCTCGGGGCCGTGCTCGAGCGGTTCTTTGCAAAATATGTGGCCCTGAACAGCTTTACCGAGACGGTGATCAGCAGCCAGGACCGAGGAGAGATCGCGCGATGGCGTCCAAGGAGCGGAAAGCGGCTCCTGATCTGAGAGGTCTTGAGGCGCTGGCCGCGGATCCAACGCGGTTTCACATCTTTAAGGCCATGCGGATCATTGAGGCGGCCTATGCGGACAACCCCCGGGTTGGCCGGTCGCGGCGCCCGTCGCAGGATGCGGTGCGACTCAAGCAGGAGCCCGAGCTCGCGTTCCCGCCCTCGACCGTGCTCGATTTCAAGATGCCGAACGAGGAGGAGGGCGAGCCGGCGGCGCTGGTGAACCGCTTCTTTGGCATTTGGGGTCCGATGGGGCCCATGCCGCTTCATCTGACCGAGTATGCCCGTGACCGGCTACGCAACAGCCGCGATCCGACCTTTGTCGCCTTTGCCGATGTCTTTCACCATCGCTTGCTCAGCCTGTTCTATCGCGCATGGGCCCAGGCCGAGCCGGCGCCGAGTTTTGACCGCCCCGATGACGATCCCTTTGCCAACAAGGTAGCGGCTGTGGCCGGGATCTTCGGCGACGGCTTGGTGCGGCGCGATGCGATGCCCGACACGGCCAAACTGCGTTACTCCGGGCGCCTGTCCCATGGGACGCGCAACGAAGAGGGTCTGCTTGCCATCGTCGCCGGTTTTTTCCGCACAACTGTCTGCATCGAGAGCTTTGTCGGCAGCTGGCTGATGCTGGATGAGCGGGAGCTGTTCCGGATGCCGGGCGGGCGCCCAACCGAAGGGCTCGGCCGCTCGATCACGGTGGGCGAGCGGGTCTGGAGCCGGCAATCCAAGTTCCGCTTCCGCATCGGGCCGCTGAGCCTTGCGGCCTATGAGCGTCTGCTGCCCGGAGGTGACAGCCTCGGCCGGCTGACCTCGATCGTGCGCAATTATGCCGGAGACGGGCTCGACTGGGACGTCGATCTGGTGTTGCGTGCGGACGAAGTGCCGCGCCCGCGCCTGGGGCGCCAGGGCGAGCTTGGATGGACGATCTGGATCGGTCAACGACCGCCTGGAAAGGATGCCGACGATCTGGTCGTCGCGCCGCAATTTGACGCCCCGCCCCGAGAGGGACGGGCAGAACCAGTGCAAGAGGGGAGTTAAGAAATGGCCGGGATCAGCCGCGTAGCCCTGTTCGGGAAGCTCAATTCGCTTGGATACCGCGCGATCGAGAGCGCGACGGTGTTCTGCAAGATGCGGGGCAATCCGTATGTGGAGGTGGTGCACTGGGTCCACCAGATCCTGCAGCTGCAGGACAGCGACATCCACCGGATCATCAAGCATTTCGAGCTGGATCCCGCTCGATTGGTGCGTGATCTGACAGCGGCGCTGGACATGCTGCCGAGGGGGGCAACGTCGATCTCGGATCTGTCCTCGCATCTAGAGGAGAGTGTTGAGCGGGCCTGGGTCTATGCCTCGCTGCAATATAAATCGGGTCATGCGCGGACCGGGCACCTGATCCTCGGCATGGCGAGCACGCCGAGCCTGACCAATGTGCTGGTCTCGATCTCGCCCGAGTTCAAAAAGGTAAAGGCCGAGGAGCTGAGCGAGAACTTTGCAGATGTTGTCGGTGGATCTCCCGAGGATGCGCTTGCTGCCAAGGACGGCTCGACCGTTGGCGGTGGCGCGAGCCCGGGCGAGGCGAGCGGCGCCATGGCACCGGCCCAGATGGGCAAGGAAGAGGCGCTGAAGCAGTTCACGGTGGATCTGACCGAAAAGGCGCGCAATGGCGAGATCGATGAGATCGTCGGGCGCGACGAGGAGATCCGCCAGATCGTCGACGTGCTGATGCGCCGGCGCCAGAACAACCCCATCCTGACCGGCGAGGCGGGGGTCGGAAAAACCGCAGTGGTCGAAGGCTTTGCCCTGCGGATCGCGCGGGGCGATGTGCCGCCTTCGCTCAAAGAGGCGCGGCTGCTCAACCTCGATGTCGGCCTGCTGCAGGCCGGCGCCTCGATGAAGGGCGAGTTCGAGGAACGCCTGCGCTCGGTGATCGAGGAGGTGCAGGCGAGCCCCACGCCAATCATCACCTTCATCGACGAGACGCACACTTTGGTGGGCGCCGGAGGCGCGGCGGGCACGGGCGACGCGGCCAACCTGCTCAAACCCGCGCTGGCGCGTGGAACGCTGCGGACGATCGGCGCGACCACCTGGGCCGAGTACAAAAAGCATATCGAGAAGGATCCCGCGCTGACCCGCCGCTTCCAGGTGGTGCAGGTGGACGAGCCGGATGAGCCCAAGGCCATCCTGATGATGCGCGGCATCGCCTCGATGCTGGAGGGCCACCACAAGGTGCAGGTCCTCGACGAAGCGCTGTCCGCCTCGGTCAAGCTCTCGGCCCGTTACATCCCTGCCCGCCAGCTGCCGGACAAATCCGTCAGCCTGCTCGACACGGCCTGCGCGCGGGTTGCCATCAGCCAGCACGCGGTGCCGGCTGAGGTTGACGATGTGCGCCGTCGGATCCAGGCCTTGGAGACCGAGCTAGAGATCATCGGGCGCGACGCCTCGGCCGGCCTGGACGTTACCGAGCGGCGCGAGGCCATCGACCACGCGCTGTCGGAGGAGAAGGTTCGGCTTGAGGGGCTGGAGGAGCGGTGGAACACGGAAAAGACCCTGGTCGAGGCCATCCTCGATTTTCGCGCGAAACTGCGCGAGGGGGGCGGCAAGGTTGACGAGCCGGGCGCTGAGGAAGCGCCTGAGGGCTCGGAGATGTCCGAGGAGGAGCGGGACGGCCTGCTCCGTGATCTGCGCGCGAAACAGGCCGAACTGGTCGAACTGCAAGGTGAGAGCCCGCTGATCCTACCGATCGTGGACGAACAGGCCGTTGCCTCGGTGGTCGCGGACTGGACCGGCATCCCCGTGGGCCGGATGGTCAAGGACGAGATTGCCAATGTGCTCAACCTTGCCAACATCCTGAACAAACGGGTGATCGGCCAGGACCACGCGATGGAGATGATCTCGCGTCGGATCCAGACCTCTCGCGCGCAGCTCGACAACCCGCAAAAGCCGATCGGTGTCTTCCTGCTGGCCGGCACCTCTGGCGTCGGCAAGACCGAGACCGCGCTCACGCTCGCCGAGGCGCTCTATGGCGGCGAGCAAAACGTCGTCACCATCAACATGAGCGAGTTCCAGGAGGCCCATACGGTCTCGACGCTCAAGGGCGCGCCTCCTGGCTATATCGGCTATGGCGAAGGCGGGATTTTGACCGAGGCGGTACGGCGCAAGCCCTATTCGGTGGTGCTGCTCGACGAGGTCGAGAAGGCGCACCCGGATGTGCACGAGATTTTCTTCCAGGTCTTTGACAAGGGCCAGATGGAGGACGGCGAAGGCCGTATGATCGACTTCAAGAACACGCTGATCCTGCTCACCTCGAATGTGGGCTCGGATCTGATCATGGATATGTGCGCCGACCCGGATCTGTTGCCCGACCCGGACGGGATCTCCAAGGCGCTGCGCGAGCCGTTGCTCAAGGTCTTCCCCGCCGCGCTGCTTGGGCGTCTCGTGACGATTCCGTATTATCCGCTGACCCCGTCGATGATCGCCGAGATCACCAAATTGCAGCTTGGCCGCATCGCCAAGCGCGTGCAGGCGAACCACGGCGTGCCCTTCACCTATTCCGAGGATGTGGTGCAGACCATCGTCGACCGCTGCCAAGAGCTGGAGAGCGGCGGGCGCATGATCGACAGCATTCTGACCAACACCATGTTGCCCTCGATCTCGAACGAGTTCCTACGTCGGCTTATGGACGGCGAGGAGGTCAAGCAGGTCGCCGTCGGTGTGGCTGAGAGCGAGTTCACCTACAGCTTTGACTAGGACGCGCAAGAGTCATTCCTGCAACGATTAATGCCGGCGCGGCCCCTCGACTTGACGCAGGGGTTGCGCTGAACGGCAAACTGTTGAATTAAAAGTGCTGTGAATTGAGCGAGGCTGCCGCAGCCAGGCGCGGGCGAGCATTGTTGCGCCTCAAGGGCGGCCCAGCGGGCCGTGGGAGAACGCAATGGCAAGCGAGACGACCAAGCGCCCTGCTGGTTTCTCCGACCGCGTGCGGACCCTGGTCGACAGCAATGGCTTCAACAATGCCATTTTCGCTGTCATCATCGTTAATGTGATCTCGCTGATCCTCAGCGCGTCCGAGACGCTCTCGGCCGAGTTCGGCGACATCTTCCGCGCGACCCACAAGCTGGCGCTGGCGATCTTCGTCGCCGAGATGGCGATTAAGCTCTATGCCTTCCGCGACAAGTTCTTCAACTCGGCTTGGAACGTTTTCGATCTGGTCGTTGTTGTCGTGGCCTTGGTGCCTGAGGTCGGCAACCTGTCGATGCTGCGGATTGTACGCTTGGCACGGGCGCTGCGGCTGATTACGGCCTATCGTCAGCTCAATAGCCAGGATGCCGAGCTGCAGGAGCTCGAGGCGCTCGATCCCAAATCATTCCGGGCCCGGGTACGCGCGGTGCTTGAGACGGATGAAGCCCGTAATTTTATTCTCTCTGTAATCGTGCTGAACGGCATCATGCTCGGCATCAGCACCTCGCAAAAGCTGTCGGACAGCTCTGAGCAAATAATCTCGATCATCGACACCATCGTCATCTGGATCTTTGTCATCGAGATGGTGGCTAAGCTCTATGCCTATCGCATGAGGTTTTTCGCGCAGGCCTGGAACATTTTCGATCTGGTGGTCGTGCTGATCTCGCTGATGCCGCAGAACGAGACGCTGTCGGTGCTGCGCGGCATGCGGGTCATCCGCGCGCTGCGGGTGATGTCGGCCTTCCCGCAGATGCGGGAGGTGGTGAAGGCGTTGATCGACGCTCTGCCCGGCATGGGCGCAGTCGTGCTGCTTTTGGCGATGATCTACTACATCTTCGGCATCATGGCGACGCTGTGGTTTGGTGAGGCCTTCCCGCAATGGTTTGGCTCGCTCGGCAAATCGCTCTATTCGTTGTTTCAGATTATGACGCTCGAGAGCTGGTCCATGGGGATCGTGCGCCCGGTGATGGAGGTCTTCCCCTGGGCTTGGGCGTTCTTTGTGCCCTTCATCACGGCCACGGCCTTTGCAGTGCTGAACCTCTTCATCGGTATTCTCGTCAACGCCATGCAGGCCGCGGTCGAGGAGAGCCAGGAGGAGGAGCTCGAGCGGCTGCGGGACCTCGTGCGCTCCGAGAACGCCGCGGTGGCTGAGCAGGTGGCGGCGCTGCATGAGGACATCAACCGTTTGACCGCTCAGCTCCAGGCCGCGCGGGAACAGGGTGGGCCGGACCTGCCGCCGCGCGGCGACTGACCGCTGTGCCGGCGACCGCTCCATTGGCCGCCATCCCAACCCATCCGTGACCCCAGGGGCGCAGTTGGCCACAGCTCCAGGCGATCTTGGCCCGTGCCCCTTGCACAGGCGGGGGCTAGCTGCAAAATGAAAGGGCCCATGTCATTGCAATGGGCGGGTCTTCGGGTGCATTTTGACGCGCAGATCTTTTTTCGGAGTGGAGCATGACCGTTACGGATATTGACGCGCCGGAAGGCGAGGAGGGCGCCGTTGAGAAAGGCCCCGCCTTCGGCACGCTCTCGGTTCCTGACAATACCGAGTCGGTCAGCGCAGATCGGACCAAGTTCCGCATCGCGATCCTTGGGGATTTTTCCGGCCGCGCCAGCCGCGGTGTGCTGGAGACGGGGGAGGCTCTGGGCGCACGCAAGCCGATGAAACTCGACGTCGACACGATTGACGATGTGATCGCCCGCTTCCGCACCCAACTCGTGCTGCCGATCGGGCCGGGCGGCGCCTCGGTCGAGGTGGAGCTTGGCAGCCTCGATGATCTGCACCCGGATGAGCTGTATGACAATGTCGAGGTCTTTGCCGAGCTGCAGAATCTGCGGCGCATGCTCAAAGGCGGGCGCGCCGAGCAGGCGATGGAGAACCTCAAGAGCTGGGGCGACGAGTTCGGCCATCTGAAGGCTTTGGCGCGCAAGCGGGCCCGCGGCACCGAGGTGCCGGCCGACATGAAGCTAACCGATTTCCAGAAGCTGCTCGAGGCGAACCCGGACGCACAGCCCGAGGCGACGCCGGCGGATGAGCTGATCCGGCGCATCATCGGCCCCTATGTGGTCAAGGCCGAGGATCCAGCCATTGAAGGCATGGTCTCTGCGGCGGATGAGGCGCTCTCGGGCGCCATGCGGGCGCTGCTGCACCATCCGGATTTCCAGGCGGTGGAGTCGGTCTGGCGCTCGCTCGATCT
Source organism: Pseudomonadota bacterium (assembly GCA_039187815.1). Lineage (GTDB taxonomy): Bacteria > Pseudomonadota > Alphaproteobacteria > Rhodobacterales > Rhodobacteraceae > Thermohalobaculum. Next base: position 54,798 of record JBCCZI010000005.1, read on the forward strand.
GCTGGCGCGCCGGGTCGAGACCGGCGGCGGGCTGGAGCTGGTCATCTATGACGTGGCGGCCGAGGAGATTGCGGCGGACCTTGCAGCGCATGACGAGCTGACCGAGTCTGGTCTGTTCACCATGCTGGCCGAAAAGCCGGGTCTCGATGCGGGACAGGGGCGTCTCGCGGCGCTGATCGGGCTCTACCAGTTCGAGGAGACGCCGCCCCATGCCGAGCTGTTGGGGCGCATGGCCAAGATTGCCGCCTATATCGACGCGCCGTTCGTGGCCTCGATCTCGGCCAAGCTGGTCGAGACCAAGACCGAGGATGTTCACCATCTGACCAAGGAGGCGTGGGACGCGCTCAAGGCGTTGCCCGAGGCGTCCTATCTGGGCCTCGCCGCGCCGCGTTTCTTGCTGCGCCAACCCTATGGCAAGCGCTCGGACCCCATCGATCCCTTCGATTTTGAGGAGTTCACCCAGCGCGAAGGCCTGAAGGGCATGCTGTGGACCAACCCGGCCGTTCTGGTCGCGGTGCTGCTCGGCGCCAGCTGGACCCAAACGGGGGGCAAGGTGACGCTCGGCGGCGTCATGACGCTGGATGACATCCCCTTCCACTATATGACCGACAGCTATGGCGATCAGATCGCCTTGCCCTGCACCGAGCGGCTGTTGACTGAGAAGACCGTGGCAATCACGGCTGAACGCGGGGTGATGCCGGTGCTCTCGATCCAGGGGCGCAACGAAGTGCGGCTCGGCTCCTGGCGCTCGGTGGCGGGAGGAGAATTGGCCGGCCCCTGGAAAAGTGGTGGCATAGGCGGCCCGGCGGCCATGAAGAAGCGCAACGACGCGGCGGTGGCCGCAGTGGCTGCGGCCTCGGCTGCGGCGGCGCCCCCGCCCATCCCGGGCGGCGAGGATGACGATGTCGATCAGGTCATGGCCGATCTCGAAGCGGATGACGCAGAACAGGCCGAGGCCGATGATGACGGCGGCACCGAAGATCTCGACGCTCTGCTGGCCGATCTGGACACGCCCGATGAGGATGCCGATGACGAAGGCGGCCTCGATGATCTCGATGCGCTGTTGGCCGATCTCGACGATGATGCGGGCGGGGACGATGCCGACGACGGGGGCGACGATGATCTCGATGCGCTGCTGGCCGAGTTCGGCGATGACGACGAGGCCAGCGAGGATGACGGCGATATGGATGCGGACCTTGAAGCGCTGCTAAAGGATTTGTGATGGATATGACTATTCCGGGTGGAGGCGATTACTTTCGCTATGAAATCACGATCATGTTCTACAACTCTCGGTATTGGCTCATTCGGGGAGAAGAGCACTTGCCGAACATGTTGCAGAACAACGGTCCTTATCCAAAACCGGTGGGGTGTGTGATCGTGAAGTCGCACCAGACGGCGTCATCAACGCTGCTCAAGGGGAAGAGCTTGAGTGATATGTGGATGATCAACCCGCTCATCGTCGAGCGACTGCGCAATGAGGAGATGCTGGTCGAGATTACGATCGACGATTGATCTAGAGTCAAAGAACATTTCAGGAAAGGTTATACTATGGCTGCCAGCGAAGACGTCGTCTTTGAGGGGCGATCGATACGAATGAAAGGGCCGCTCGCGGCGGCTCAGATGCAATTGTTGCGCGCCGAAGTTCGGGAGGGTGTCGGCAAAATAACTGAGATTGATATCGAGTTTCTGTCGACCAAGTACGACATCAAGCTCGAGGATGTGATAGGAGAGCCGATTTCTATCGAGATCGACACTGCCCAGCAGAACATCCGCTATTTTAGCGGTATCTGCATTGAGGTTCTGTTCGAGGGTAGCTATCAGGGTCAGGCTCATTATTGCGCCAGCTTGCGGGCCTGGCCATGGATCATGACCCGCACCGCCGATTGCCGCATCTTCCAGGACATGACTGTCTTGGACATCATGAAGGAGATATTCGGCGAGTATGGGTTCACGGATTACGAGGACAAGACGCAGAACGCCTTGACCCACAAGCGCAGCTTTTGCGTGCAATACCGGGAGACGGACTGGGATTTCATCTATCGGCTGATGGTTGAGGAGGGGCTTTACTTCTTCTTCGACTACTCACTGAAGAAATCTACTATGATCTTGATGGCGGAGGCGGGGCAGCATTCCTCGATCACCGAAGAGTCCGATCTCGAATTTTGGTACAAGGATGACAAGCTGCGCATGCGCGGTGATCACATCTTTGATTGGCGCGAGCTTGAGCGGATGCATTCGGGCAAGATCACCCTGAAAGACTATTCGTTTCAGGCCCCGGACAACGAATTGCTCGAAAACAGCGCCCTAGCCAGCGGAAAGCACAAATACAAAGACTATGAGATCTATGACTGGCACGGGCGGTACAAGGGCAAGGACAAGAACAACTCGAACAATGAGTCCGAACGCGGCAAGCAGCTGGCGCGAGTCCGGATGGAGGCCCTGAAGGCTGAGCATGTGCGCTCACGCGGGGTGTCGAATGTGCGGACCTTGGCGCCCGGCTATCGCTTTAAGATGACCAACCATCCGCGCGTTCCCGCCAACCGGGAGTATCTGGTTGTCGAGGCGATTCACCAGTTCCAAATCGAGACGGACTACAACACGGGCGAGCTTGAGGAATCGGCGTTGGGCGAGCGGGTGCAGCTGGATCTTGAAAAGAACCCCGACCCCTACCGCGTGCACTTCTGGACCCAGCCGCACGATGTTGACTTCCGCATTCCCTATGAGTGCCCGCGTCCTCAGATCTCAGGCCTGCAGACCGCGGTGGTCCAGGGTCCAAGCGGCGATGAGATCTACACGGATGTCTACGGCCGCGTGAAGGTCAAGTTCCACTGGGACCGCAATCCGGCCAAGAAAGAGGACCATGCGCTGACCTGCTGGATCCGCAAGGCTGAGAGCTGGGCGGGCCAGAGCTGGGGTATGCAGTGGGTCCCTCGGGTGGGCCAAGAGGTGGTGGTCGCCTTCGAGGAGGGAGACCCGGACCGTCCCTTGATTGTCGGCATGCTGTTCAACCAAAAGAACACGCACCCCGAGTTCCGCACAGCCGATCTTGCGGCGCCGACGCTTGCGACCACCGACGAGGACCAGAACAATCTCAGCTCGGCTCTGGCGGCGAACAAGAACCTGATGGGCTGGACCACACGCTCGACCAAGAGCGGCAGCGCCAGCACCTTCCATGAGCTGGCTTTCGACGACACCAAAGGCAGCGAGTTCGTCCGCTTCCAGTCCGAGCGGGACTATAAGCAGATCATCAAGAACAATGCCGAGGTGACGATCGGCATCGAACACGCCGATGCCGGCGACTTCACCCAGACCATCAAGAACCACCGGACCGAAACGGTGGAGGAGGGCGATCACACCTTCAAGGTGGCCAAGGGCAAGGAAGTCTACCACGTCGAGGCCGATCGTGAGATGACGGTCAACGGCAGTCACACCGAGACGATCGAGGGCGATCAGACGGTCACGATCAGCGGCAGCCAGACGATCGACGTGACCGGCGAGATCAGCATCACCTCGCAGCAGAAGATCACGCTGAAGGTCGGCGGTTCCACAATCACGATCGACACCGCGTCGATCTCGATCGAGTCGCCGCAGATCTCGGTCGCCGGCAGCGGGTCGGTCGAGATCTCTGGTGGCATGGTCGATGTGGCCGGTGATGGTATGGTGACGATGGGCGCTCCCATGGTCGAGATCGCGGGCGATGGTATGTGCACCGTCGACGGCGGTGTGGTCATGATCAATTGAGGAAGGCGGGTCCATGAGCGAACTCGGACGTTTTGCCGATCTCAAGAAGTTCACGACCGAGAGCGCGCACGCCATGATGGTGCGTGAGCGTATCCAGTTGAAGACGCCGATCGCAGCGCCTGAGACGGCGTCGGTGCCCGTGGTGTTGGCAGAACTCGAGTCGGGCAAGGCCAAGGACCATGTGCTCGACATCCTGCACCTGATGGCCCACGGATTGCCCAAGCGTGAGGCGACCTGGTGGGCCTGTCTGGCGGGGCGCGATCTCTACCCCAAGGAGCAGTCGGTCGATCCCCTGACGCTCTCGACGGCTGAGGCCTGGGTCTACAAGCCAAGCGACAAGACCCGCTCGGATGCCCGCACCGCCATGGAGAACGCCATGCCGGGCGACAAGACCAAGCTGTGTGCACTGGCGGCGACCTTTGCGCCGGGCACGCTCGGGCCTGGAGATCTCGAGGATTATGAGGCGCCGCCGGGCGCCGTCGGAGCGGCCGTCTTCGGCATGGTTCTGCGCTCACTGTATCTCGATCCCGTGCGCATTGGCCCCAAAGGCGAGATGCTGATCGAGCGAGGGCTCGATATTGCCCGAGGCGGCAATGGCCGAGTCGAGCCGGTGGCCGCGACGGGATGACCCAAGGGGAGCGTGCGCTTGTGCCCGGGCGCTGCCCCATGCATGGTGGGTCGAGCTGCGGTGCGCCTGCTCGGTTCGGGCTGGGGCGTGCCGTGCGTGCTGAGCGGAGGAGCTCGTGGGACTGACGTTGACGCCCGAGGGAAGCGGTCTGATGCCCGACGGCGTGCGTCCGACCGAGATGCGCGACGGCGTGTTGACCATCGGTCGGCGGGAGGACAATGACCTCGTGCTCCCCGATCCTGACCGGATCGTCTCGAGCCAGCACTGCATCATCGAACAGAGGGGCAACGACTATTTCATTACGGACAACAGCACCAACGGGACCGTGTTGAACCACTCCCAGCCACTGGTGCGCGGGCAGGCCATGCCGCTTAACCCGGGCGACGTGATCACGCTCGGACAGTATGAGTTCCGCGTGCAGATCGAGGACGGGCTGGGCGGGCCGGTTGCGGCACCCGACCCCTATGCCGATCTGCCGCCGCCGCTCGAGCAGGGCTCCTATGCCCAGCCCGTGCAGAGCGGGCACCGCCACGATCTGAACGAGGATCTGGACGACCCGCTTGGGGCGGGCGGGGACGACGATCTGCTCGGCATCCTCGAGGGACCTGCCACCGGGGCGGCGGTTCGAGGCGGGCGCCAACCGTTCATCCCGGACGATCCGCTCGGTGGGCCACCCGGCGGCTTTGGCGGAAACGATCCCTTTGGCAAAGCAACCGATCCGCTGGCGGCGGGCGGCGATCCGATGGCTGAGCTCGGCGGCTCGGATGGGGGCGGTGCCTTGTTGCCCGGCGATGCCGATCCTCTGGCGCCCGGTGGCGCCGGCGAGGACGACTGGTTGTCCGCTCAGCAAGGGGCGCGGGCGGATCATGCGGCCAGCACGGCCTCTTATTATGCTGGGCCGAAACAAGCGGGCTCGATGATCCCGGATGATTTCGATGCGGAGTTCGGTGGCGGCGGTGCGCCGGCGGCCCCTGCGCCCGCGGTACCGCCTGCGGATCCCTTCGCCGATGGCCCGCCCTTGGCATCTGGTGCACCCGCTTCCGCCGATCCGTTGGCCGCACCCTCAGGAGATCCACTGGATCTGCCGCCCGCCACGCCCGAACCGCCGGCCAGCCCACCGCCTCCTGCGCCAGCGGCCCGCGCCGCGCCACCGGCCGCAGCACCCGCACCGCTGCCGCCAGAAGACGACGCAGACAGCACAAACCCTTTTGACGTTGCGCCGAAAGAGGCTTCGCCGGCACCGCCGCCCGCCGCACCCCGGGCGCAGCGCGTGGATCCGCCCGCGGCCCCGCGGCCCGCGCCACCGCCGGCGCAGCCGATCGCAGCTCCAGCGGCGGCGGCCGCAGACCCGGCTCCCCCGGCCAGCCCCGCCACGCCGATGCCCAGCGAGCCGGCTCGGGCATTCCTTGCGGCCGCAGGGGCCGGCGACCTCCCCGTAACCGATGCGGAGCTCGCTGAGACCATGGAGCGCCTCGGTCGCGCCTTTGGAACCATGGTCGTGGGGCTGCGCGAGGTTCTGATGACCCGCAGCAGCATCAAGGACGAGTTCCGCATGAGCCGGACCCAGATCCAGGCTGGCGGCAACAATCCGCTCAAATTCTCGGTTAGCCCCGAGCAGGCGCTTGAGGCGATGGTGCGCCCGGCCGTCCGTGGCTATATGCGGGCCGATGACGCCGCCGACAGCGCGCTGAAGGACATCAAGGCCCACGAACTCGCGACCATGGCGGGCATGCAGGCGGCCTTCAAAGCGATCCTGGCGAGGCTCGATCCGAAGGAACTGGCCGGCAGGCTCGAAGAGGGCGGCGGCCTCTCCAGCCTGCTCTCTGGCAAGAAAGCGCGGTATTGGGAGATCTACGAGAAGATGTACTCCGAGATCGCGCGCGACGCCGAGGACGATTTCCACTCCTTGTTCGGCAAGGAGTTCGCCCGCGCCTACCAAGAGCAGCTCAGCAAGCTCTGAGACGCAAACCCATGACGTTAGGAGGATAATCCATGCAGCGCACGAGCACAGGGCGGATGGCCCACATCGTCCCATGCGTGGCCTTGGCCCTGGCCATCACCGCCTGTGCCGAGCCGCCCCCGGCGCCCACCGGGGTTGCGCTGGCGCTGGCGACGACGGCCGAGATGAATGGCGGCAACCCGGCCAAGGTCCAGGTCTTCTATCTGACCTCGGATGCGAATTTTTTGGCGGCGGATTACTTCTCGCTGATCAACGAGCCCGGCGCGACGCTGGGCCAGGATCTGGTGGCGGTCGATGAGTTCTTGATGGCCCCGGGCGACACCGCCGAGGACACCAAGACTTTCGATCTGGCCGTGCCCTATATCGGCGCGGTCGTGGGCCTTCGCGAGATCGACCAGCCGGGCTGGCGAGCCCTGTCCGAGATGACGCCACGCGCCCCGAACGCGGTCGCCTTGACCGTCGGGGGGGATGGCGCGACATTCGAGGCCGTGGCTCAATGACGGGACGGTCCCGGTTGAGGCGAGGGAGCCGGCGTGTCCTGGGAGAATAAAGTCATCTGGAGCGAAGGGCTGTTTCTGCAGCCTCACCACCTCCAACAGCAGACGCGGTACACCGAGACGCTGGTCTCGCATGTGACGCGGTCCATGGCCCCTTATCCATGGGGGGTCACCGAATTCGCGCTTGACGATGAGTTGCTGAAGCTCGGGAAGATCGCGCTGAAATCCTGTGCCGGGGTGACCCCGGACGGGGCGGCTTTTCGTGTGCCCCAGACCGATGCGTTGCCGCCTGCGCTGGATGTGCCCGAGACGGTCAAGAACTGTGTGGTGTATCTGGCGGTGGCGACGCGCCGTCCGGGGGCCGTCGAGATCACGCTCGAAGAGGGCGAGACCTCGGCCGCCCGCTACAGCTCCGAAGAGATCGAGCTTACGGATGTCATGGGGCGCGATCGGCGCCCTGTGACCGTGGCGATCGGCAAGCTACGCCTGCAGATCGCGCTCGATGTCGACGATCTGTCGGACCTGCTGACCATCCCGGTAGCCAAGATCGTCGAGGTGCGGGCGGACAACTCGATCGTGCTCGACCGGGCTTTTATCCCGAGCGTGCTCGACATCCGCGCCGCGCCTGCGCTGTCGGGCTTTGTCACCGAGCTTGAGGGCATGATCAATCAGCGGGCCGAGGCGCTGGCCGGCCGGATCAACTCCGGCGGCGGTGCAAAGGGCGTGGCAGACATCTCCGATTTTATGCTGCTCACGGTCTGCAATCGCGTCTTGCCGCAGTTGCGGCATCTGGGCGGGATCGAGAACTTCCATCCCGAGGATGCGTTCCGTTACTTCGTTGGGTTGGCAGGAGAACTCGCCACCTTTCTAAGCCAAGACAAGCGGGCGCAGCAGTTCCCGCCCTATCGCCATGATGATCTGACGGGCGTGTTCCAGCCGGTGATGCGGGCGCTGCGGCAATATCTCTCGGCGGTGCTCGAGCAGACTGCGATCGCGATCCCGCTCGAGGAACGCAAATACGGCGTCCGCGTCGGCGTGATCGCCGACAAGCGCCTGCTGAGCAACGCAACCTTTGTGATGGCGGTCAAAGCGGATGTGGCCGCCGAGCAGATCCGCCGGCACATGCCGACCCAGGCCAAGGTCGGCCCGGTCGAGAGCATCCGGCAACTGGTCAACTCGGCCCTGCCAGGGATCGGGCTGAGGCCGCTGCCGGTGGCCCCGCGGCAAATCCCTTTCCATGCGGGTGTTGTGTATTTCGAGCTGGACAGCGATAGTCCATTCTGGAAGCAGATGACCACCTCTGGGGGGCTCGCAATTTTCGTGCCCGGAGAGCTGCCCGGATTGAACATGGAGTTGTGGGCCATCCGCAATCAGTGACGTCCCGGGAGGCGCGTTATGAACCAGGACGATCCCTTTGCCGAGCCGAGCGACACCGAGCGCACGGTGATCCAGCCCATACCGCAGGCGGCGCGCCCCATGGCGCCGCCGCAGCAACAGCCGGTGCCGCAGCAGGCGCCACAGCAACGCGCGCACAGCGGCGCGCCGATGCCCGGCGGCACTGTGGCGGTCGAGGCGGCGCTTTCGGGGCTGAACCCGCTCTGTGCGGCCGCTGCGCCGCTCTTCTCATTGGTGGGGCGGATCCGCAACCGTGCGCAGCACCCAAATCCCGAGGTGCTCCGCCAGAGCGTGGCCCGCGAGATCAAAGCGTTCGAGCAACGCGCCCTCGAATCCCAAATCCCCGTCCAGACCTTGCGGATCGCCCGTTATCTGGTCTGTGCGACCATCGACGATGTCGTGCTGAACACGCCTTGGGGTGAGCAGAGCGCCTGGCGCCAGCAGAGCATGGTTGGCACTTTCCACAAGGAGACCGTGGGCGGCGACCGGGTCTTTGACCTGTTGACCCGGCTCGAGCAGGAGCCCGCGCGCCACAAGGATCTGGTCGAGTTCCTCTATGTCTGTCTGTCGCTCGGCTTTGAGGGGCGCCTGCGCATCGAGGAGCGCGGCTCGGAGAAGCATTTTCAGCTCCGCGACGGGCTCGCCCGCGTGATCCGCGATCAGCGCGGCGCCATCGAGCGGGATCTCTCGCCGCGATGGAAGGGCATCAACCTGCCGCACCGCGCCATCGCCGCCTTTGCCCCGATCTGGATGATCACGGCCCTGACGGTCGGGCTGTTGCTGATGATCTTCCTCGGCTTCTCCTTCTTTTTGCGCGGCGATGTGGAGCGGGTGCAGGGCCAGCTGGTCAGCCTGATCAGCGCCGCGCCTGTGGACTTTGCGCGCAAGGCGCCGCCTCCGCCGCCCCCACCCCCACCGCCCCCCGAGGTGCAGGCGCAGACCGAGTTCGCCGAGGTGCGCGGCTTCCTCGACGATGAGGTCGCCAAGAACCTCGTCGAGGTGTTCGAGAACGGCAACACGGTGACGGTCCGGATCGCTGGGAAGGCCATGTTCGCCTCGGCCTCGGACCAGCTCAGCAACCAATACCAGGGGCTGATCGACCGCATCGCAACGGCGCTCAACGATCGGCCGGGACGCGTGTTGATCGCAGGGCACTCGGACAACATACCGATCCGCACCGCGCGTTTTCCAAACAACACGGCGCTGTCTCTGGCACGGGCGCGATCGGTGATGAACCGTATGGCCCAAACCTTGAACGATGCGGGCCGGCTGTCGGCAGAGGGACGAGCTGACAAAGAGCCCATCGCCTCGAACACCTCGGCCGAGGGGCGTGCCAAAAACCGCAGGATCGAAGTGATCCTGGTCAAGTCGAGCTGATCCCATGCAGATTATGACCAAACTCCGCCAAATCGTCCTTAAGTTCATCATGTCGCCCATTGGGCTGACACTGATCGTCATCGGGGCTCTGGGCGCAGCGATCTGGTTCTTTGGCCCGCTGCTGCAGTGGGGTGACTGGGTCCCGCTCGACAGCGAGGAAGAGCGCTTCATCGGCATTGGCATCATGGCCGCCACTGTGTTGCTGATCCTGCTGATCGTCTGGCTGGTCCGCCGGCGGCGTGGGCGCAAGCTAGAGGAGAAGATCACCGACTCGGCGGCTGAAGATGCGCAGGTCGATCCCTCGGATACCCAGGCCCAGGCCGAGATCGCCGAGTTGCAGGGGCGCATGAAAGAGGCGCTCAGCATCCTCAAGAAGGCCAAACTCGGAGGCAAGGGCGGGCGCAAATCGCTCTATCAGCTGCCCTGGTACATCATGATCGGCCCGCCTGGGGCGGGTAAGACCACGGCCATCGTGAACTCGGGCCTGAAGTTTCCGCTGGCCGAGAAGATGGGCAAGGCAGCGATCACAGGCGTCGGCGGCACCCGCAATTGCGACTGGTGGTTCACCAACGAGGCTGTGCTGATCGACACGGCCGGCCGCTATACCACGCAGGAGAGCGATGTCGAGGCCGACTCGAAAAGCTGGCTTGGCTTCCTCGATATTTTAAAGACCACGCGCCCGCGCCAGCCGGTGAACGGGGCGATCGTTGCGATCTCACTGTCGGATCTGTCGCTGCAGGACGAGGCGCAGCGGCGCAACCATGCGCTGGCGGTGCGCACCCGGCTGCGCGAGCTCCGCGAAAAGCTGGGCGTGCGCTTTCCGGTCTACGTGGTCTTTACCAAGGCCGATCTGATCGTCGGCTTCATGGAGTTCTTCGACCGGCTCGGCAAAGAGGACCGCGAGCAGGTCTGGGGCTTCACCTTCCCCTATAAGAAGGGCGAGGAAGAAGGCGATCCGGTCGCGCGGTTTGATGGCGAGTTCGACGCGCTCCTGCAGCGCCTCAACGACCGCTGCATCGAGCTTTTGCAGCAGGAGGTCGACCACCACCGCCGCAGCCTGATCTATGGGTTCCCCCAGCAGGTCGAGAGCTTGCGCGGGGTCGCGAAAGAGTTTTTGGGCGAGGTGTTCCAGGAGAGCCGCTTTGAGCAGCAGCAGCTGTTCCGCGGGATTTATTTCGCCTCGGGCACCCAAGAAGGCACGCCGATTGACCGCCTGATGCGCGGTATGGCGCAGGCCTTTGGCATCGGCCGCCAGGCGGTCACCAAGGGACACGGGCAGGGCAAGAGCTTCTTCCTGACCCGCTTGCTCGAGAGCGTGATGTTCCCGGAGGCGGGCCTCGTCTCGGCCGACGATAAGGTCGAGCGGCGCTATAAGTGGATTTGGCGTGGCTCGGTCGCTGCGGGACTCTTGGTCACAGGCCTTTTCGGCACGCTGTGGACCATCAGCTATCTCGGCAATGCGGACTTGATCGAGACCGCGAACGCCGAGGTGGTCAAGTACCGTGAGGCCACCGCCCGGATCCAAGTGAACCCTGTCGAGGATTTCGATCTGGCCAGCGTCGTCGGCCCGCTGAACACGCTGCGCGATATGCCGGGCAATCCGACGGTCAACGATCCCGAACCGCCGACCTCGTTGACTTGGGGACTTTACCAGGGCGATGCCGTGGGTACCGAGGCGGCGCAGTCCTACCGCAATGCGCTCAACACGCTGCTGTTGCCGCGGCTCCTGCTCAGGCTCGAAGAGCAGATGCAATCGAATTTCAACAAGCCGGATCTGCTCTATCAGGCGCTGCGCGTCTATCTGATGCTTGGGCTGCAGGGGCCGATGGATGAGGACTTCATCCGAACCTGGTTGCTGGTCGACTGGTCTTTCGCCTTCCCGGGGCCCGAGAACCAGGGCATGCGCAACGATCTCTTGGTGCACTACGATGCGCTGGTGGCAAGCCCTATGAAGCAGCTGGCGCTGAACGGCAATCTGGTCGATGCGGTACGCAGCATCCTAGCGGACCGTCCCGCGCCCGAGCGGATCTATCAGAGCATCGTGACCAGCCCCGAGGCCAAAGAGGTCCCGACGTGGCGGATCACCGAGGCGGCCGGCCCCCAAGCGACCCGTGTGCTGGTGCGACCCTCGGGTGAGCCGCTGTCGGAGGGCATTGAGGGCATTTACACCTATCGCGGCTTCACCGAGGTCTTCATCGATGAAGCGCTGGCGGTGCCGGAGCGCATGCAGCGAGAAGGCTGGGTGCTGGGCGAGAGCGCAGAGGAGCTGAGCGAAGACCGCTTGGCCGAGGTCACCCGCGATGTGCTGAACCTCTATTACGACGATTATGTTGACCGCTGGGACCGCGTGCTTTCGGATATCGATATCGTCCCGCCGAACTCGATCAGCGACGCGGTTCGGATCACGAACATTCTGTCAGGCGCCACCTCGCCGGTGAAGAACATCCTCGAGAGCGCCAGCAAGGAGACGGCACTCACCCGGCGCGAGACAGCCGATGGGGAGCTGCCCATTGACTCAGCCAATGTCGACGCGGCGACCTCGGTGCTGGTGCGCCAGAGCTTGACGGTCTTCGATACCCAGACGCGCCAGCTGATGGCCGCCCTGTCCGGCTCGAAGCGGGTCAGCGATCTGGTCGGCAGCGATCAGGAGGAGGTCGTTGTTCCCGGCCAGTATGTCGAGGAACAGTTCGCCTGGCTCCGGGATCTCACCTTCACCGAAGAGGGCGTGCCCTCGCGGCTTGATGAGGTGATCGCCGGCTACCGCGATGTTTATGACGAGTTGAACCGCCGCTCGCTCAACAACGAGCAGGGAGCCCTGGCCAAGCCGGGCCAGGACGGAGCACCGCAACGGCTCGAGGCGATGGCCACGGACTTGCAGGAGGGCGGTCCACTGAAGCGCTGGACGATCCAGGTGGTCCAGTCGGCGAGCAACACGATCACCGAGGGCGTTCGACCCGAGCTCAACAAGATCTGGCAGTCCGATGTTGGGCCGTTCTGTCGCCAGGCGCTCGAGAACCGCTATCCGTTCTCGCGGGGCGCAGCAGCGGATGTGACCATTCAGGATTTCGGGGCGCTGTTTGCCCCGGGCGGCAAGATCGACGGGTTCTTCAAACAGCACCTGATTGATTACGTGGACACCACGTCCAAGCCTTGGCGCTGGCGGCGGGTGAACAATGTCGAGCTCGGCATCTCGCCGGCTGTGCTTACCCAGTTCCAGAACGCCGCGGATATTCGAGATGCCTTCTTCCTGACCGGCCAGCTTCCGGCGGTGACCTTTGATCTCAAACCCATCGCGCTCGACAGCAAGGCGACCTCGGTGGTGCTCGAGATCGAGGGGCAAAAGCTTGAATACGCCCACCAGGTGCCGGAGACGACGCCGCTGAAATGGCCGGGCAGCACGGGTGGGCGCACCCGGGTTGCCTTCACGCCGCAGCAGCCCGACACTGCCAACTCGCTCCAGTCCGAGGGTCCGTGGTCCTGGTTCCGTTTGCTCGATCAGGCCGAGGTGCGTCGCACGAATGTCTCGGACCGGTCAAAAGTCATTTTCAGCATTGGAGGTCGCATTGCCGTATTCCAGCTCCGCGCAGGATCTGCGCTCAATCCGTTTTCGCTGCCGGCTCTGCAGGCGTTCCGGTGTGTGAACTCGCTCTGAGCGGCGCCGGCCCGGCCGGTCGGGAGACGGCTCGGCGCATCGGCCCGCTCGGCGGTGCATGAGATGCGGGGGAACGGGATGGCGGAAGCCGAAGGGGCGCCGATTCGCTATTCGATGCGCACCGATGTTGGCAAGGTGCGCGCGGCCAACGAAGACGCGGTGATCGATTTGCCGGAGCACCAGCTTTGGGCGGTGTCAGACGGCATGGGTGGGCACAAGAACGGGGCCTATGCTAGCCAGACGGTGACGGCCGAGCTCGGCCGTTTGCCTGCCACGCTTCCGGCGGGAGAGCTGATGCAGTCGGCTCGGGACGCGGTGCTGCGAGCCCATGGAGAGATCCTGGAAGAATCTGCCCGCAGCGGCGGCGCCACCATCGGTGCGACCGTGGTGATCCTGCTGATCTCGGCGGGGCATTTCGCCTGTCTCTGGGCAGGGGATAGCCGGCTTTACCTGTTCTCGGATAGGCAGCTACAGCGGGTCAGCCGGGATCACTCGCTGGTGGCTGATCTGGTCGAGGCGGGTCATCTGACCGACGAAGAGGCCGAGCACCACCCGCATTCGAACGTGATTACCCGTGCCGTCGGTGTCGGAGAAGAGCTCGAGATCGACAAGCGCATCGGCCGGGTCAAACCGGGCGATCGCTTTTTGCTGTGCAGCGACGGTCTGACGAAGTATGCGAATGATGCGGTCTTGGCCGAGGTGTTGGCAACGCAACCGATCGAAAACGTGGCCGAGCATCTGGTCGAGTTCGCGCTCGAGGGCGGCGGGGCCGATAACATCTCGGTCATCGTGGTGGACGTCGCAGAGGGTGATCCGATGTCAGGCTTGATGGACGATACCGAGCGCACGGTGATACCGGGGCCGCGACCGAGCGGAGAACACTGATGGCATCACTCTTCAGACAGCTTCTGACCGCTGCGGTTCTCGCAATAGGGATTGCCTCGGTCGAGGCGGCGCGCGCAGACGACGTTGCCCTTGTGGTCGTGAATGCCGCGCATCGGGATCTGGCGCCGCTCCCGCTCGACGGGGTGGCCGAGGCGTTGGAAAGCGAGCTCGCCGCTGCGGGTTTTCGCGTCACGGTCCTGAAGAATGCCACGACCGGAGGGTTGCTCTCGGCTTTGCGTCGGATCAGCGCCGAGCCCGATCCGGATGGTGCCGCGGTGTTCTACTTTGCGGGCTATGCGCGGCAGCTCAGGGGGCGGAACTTTATGATCGCCCGCAATGCCAAGCCGGCGCGTCCGTTTGATTTCGTCACCCAAGGGGTGGATCTCGACAGCGTTCTGTCCTCGCTCGCCAAGGCGGGCGGGCGCGCGCAGTTTGCTGTGATCGACGGGGCATATCCCGAGCCGCGGCTCGATGGGTTGTCGGGGCTCGAGCCCGGTTTGGCCGACCAGCCGGCGCAACCAGGTAGTGCCGTCGTCCTTGGGGCCGAGCCGGGTGTTATCCTCCAGGGCCAAGGCGGGGGCTCCCAGACAGCCAGCGCCTTTGCCGAGGTGATGGCCGTTCCGACGGCACGCCTCGATGCGCTCGCGCTTGGCTTTGCAACCAGGGCCGAACAGCTCTCGGGCCGGCGGATGCACGTCATTTTGGGCTCTGACGCCAATGTGGCGCTGGTTGCACCGGTGCTGCCAGACCCCGAACCCGACCCGGAGCCCGATCCGCCGGCCGTCACGACCACAGAGCCGTCCGCGCCCGCGCCCAAGGTCACGACGGCGCCAGCGGACCCGGTGGTCGATCCTGCGCCGACGGGGCCCAAGCGGGTGGCTGCACCCGAGCCGGCCGCGCCAGAGCCGACGCCCGATCCTGCCCCTGCCATGGCCGCGCCAGAGCCGCTTTCGGCCGAGGAGGTCGAGGCCCAGCTCGACGTTGACGGCCGGCGCGCCATTCAGTGGGCGCTTCAGAGCCTTGGGATCTATCAAGGCGGCATCGACGGTGCCTTCGGCCCCCTGACCCGGCGGGCGATCACGACATTCCAAAAGCTGCGCGGATTCGACGCCACCGGGGTCCTGACCGCGTCAGAGATGGACCTGTTGTTTGAGCTTGCCGGATCGTAAGCTGCCATTGAACCGGGGATCCAAACACCCGGCACCTAAGTTCGATTTTCGGGAGACCTGCGATGAGCCTTCGCTTGAAATTCAATCTCGTGCTGCTGGTTGCGCTTGGCGCCGGCTACGCGATCATCGGCTATTTCCTCTGGACTTTCCTCGAGGCGAACGCCCGGGATGAGGTGCTGGCCAAGGCCCGCGTGATGCGCCAGAGCGCGCTCGCCATGCGGTCCTATACGGCTGATGAGATCCGCCCGCTGCTGCAGACCATCTCGGCCGAGCGGTTCCTGCCGCACACGGTGCCATCCTTTGCCGCGCAAGAGAACTTCCGCCGCGTCAGCGAAGCCTTCCAGGATTACTCCTACAAGGAGGCCGCGCTGAACCCGACCAACCCCTCGGACCGCGCCAGCGATTGGGAGGCGGACATCATCCGTGCCTTCCGCAATGGCGCGGCGACCAAGGAGGTTGTGACGGTGCGCGAGACGCCGCTCGGGCCATCGCTCGTGCTGGCCCATCCGATCCAGATCAAGAACGAGGCTTGCTTGATCTGCCATTCGACGCCCGAGGCAGCGCCCGCCTCGATGGTCGCGCTCTACGGCGAGGCCAACGGGTTCGGCTGGGAGCTCGACGAGATCATCGGGGCGCAGATCGTCTCGGTGCCGCTGTCGGTGCCCCTGGAACGGGCCCAGGAGACGTTCGTTGTGGTCATGGCGTCCTTAGCGGCGGCCTTCCTGGTTATGCTGCTGATCGTGAATACGCTGCTCGGTATGGTCGTGATCCGCCCGATCGTGCGCCTGTCGGACCTCGCCTCCGAGATCAGCCTAGGCAATCTCGAGGCGCCCGAGATGAAACCGAGCGGTGGCGGTGAGATCGCGTCGCTCACCGAGTCCTTCAATCGCATGCGGCGCAGTCTCGAAAACGCGCTTCGCATGATCGAGTAGCCCCGAGGAGCCCGAATGTCAGCGCCGCGGCAGATACCGCAGCAAATCGGCAAATACCGGATCGACGGGGTGCTCGGCACCGGCGCGATGGGGGTGGTGTACAAGGGATACGACCCCACCATCGACCGTGAAGTGGCAATCAAGACGATCCGCCAAGATCTGCTGTCCGACGACGATGCCGGAGGCTGGCGCGAGCGGTTCGCCCGCGAGGTCCGGACCGCGGCGCGCTGTATCCACCCCAATGTCGTGACGATCTTCGAGTTCGGTGAGGCGGGCGGCGCCCCCTACATCGTCATGGAGTACTGTGCCTGCCGCCCGCTGTCGGATTTTCTGCTGGCAAAGAAGCCATTTGAGGTGTCGGCCGCGCTCTTTGTCATCAGCCAGGTGTTGTCGGCGCTGGGGGCTGCCCATGCCAGCGGCGTGGTGCACCGTGATGTCAAGCCGGGCAACATCCTGCTGCTGGACAGCGGCGCGGTGAAGGTCACCGATTTCGGCATAGCCAGGGTCGAGAGCTCGACCATGACGGCGCATGGCTCGATGATCGGCACGCCCTCTTACATGAGCCCCGAGCAGTTCATGGCCTCGGAGGTCGACCAGCGCTCGGATATCTTCAGCGCGGCGATCGTCGCCTATGAGCTGCTGACGGGCCAGCGCCCCTTTGTCGGGGGTAACAGCGCCGAGATCATGTACCGCGTGATGAACGAGCCGCCGGCATCGATGGTGGCCACAAATCCCGGCGTCGCGCCGGGGGTCGAGCAGGCGGTGTTGCGCGCGCTCGCCAAGGCGCCGCAGGATCGCTATGCCACAGCTCAGGAGTTTGCTCAGGGGCTGGCGCAGGCGAGTGATCAGACGGCGGCGACGATCATTGCGCCGGCCCAGCCCAAAATGGCCCCGCGCCCGCAGGCGGGGTTCGAAGAGGCCGTGCTGGCCCAAGCCGAGCGGCGCCTGGCGCGTGTGGTCGGCCCGATCGCCAAGGTGATGGTCAAACGCGCCGCTGGCCGCTGTGGCTCGGTCACTGAGCTCTACCGCGCCTTGGCCGAGGATATCGGCGACGCCAAGGCCGCGGCTGAGTTCATGCGCAAATCCGGTGGACAGGCGGCGGCGGATACGGCCATGCGCCTGTCGACCAGCATCAGCCAAAGCTCAGGCCAGCGGGTGGCGATCGACCCTGAGACGCTGACGGCCACGCAAAGTTCGCTGGCCAGCTACCTCGGCCCCGTCGCGCGGGTGCTGGTGCAAAAGGCCTCGGCCAAAGCTGACAGTCTCGAAGGGTTCTACCGGCTGCTGGCGGACTCGATCCCCGGAGAGGCCGAGCGGACGGCGTTTTTGCGCAAACACCTGGGCTGAGCGCTCAGATCTCGCCGAGCCGTCGCCACTGTTCGAGCTTCTCGCGGCTCACCTCGAAATGCATCGAGTCCTCGCGGCCAAAGCCCGCGCCCCAGATCCAGCCTTCTTGTTTGAAAAAGTCGGCCAAGATGGTCAGACCCAGCTGCGTCTTGCCATCCCCGAGCGTGTCGAGCTGTCCATCAATGTTGAGATCGACCGCCAGGCCATAGGCATGGGCCGAGGCCGCGACCTCGGCGCCCCGGATCCGGCGCACGCACAGCGAGCCCGCCGAACGGATGCGCGCATAAAGCTCGGGCTCGAACACCTGCACATTGCGGAAGACTTGCTTGAGCGAGATGATGGCCGGGCGCAGCAATTGCACGCGGATCGGACCGACATCCTCGAGCGTCAGCATCTCCTTGAGGGTCTCGTTCTCCATGTCCTCGCAGGTGTCGCCCAGCTCCTCGCGCGGCAGCCCGAGGAACTCCTTCAGAAAGCTCGAGCCTGCCAGGGTCAGCCCGTCGTTCACATTGCGCCGATTGGCGATCAGAACGACCTGGGCGAAGACGTCCATCAGCGTGTCTGAGGCCGCGGGCTCGGTGGCGTAACTGTCGCTCTGCTGCTCGGCCCGTTCGATTGTGGCAAGGCTCATCCGGCCCTCGAGCCCGTCGACCCGGTTTTTCATGCCGTCGAGCCGCTGATCCTGCGCCTCAACCAGATCCCGAAGGGCGCGCACCTCGCCCCAAAGCTCCTCAAGCACCTCGTCTTCACCGCCGAGATGCTTTTCGGACAAATGCCAGACTACCGGGGCCGCAAGGATCGCCAGCGCCAGCAAGACGATCGAGACATTGATCTTCATCACGCGCACTCCCAAATCCTAAGCATTCGACAGAGTTTATCGTGCTCGGCTCAGTGGGCCTAATGACAAATTGCACACGCCCCCGGCCTCGACAAATCGAATGGCCTGGTTAACAAACCGCTCAATGCTGCGGCGGCAAGTTGCCCATGCCGGCAAGCTGAGGAGGACCCGAGATGGACCGACTGATAGACCGCTTGCCGAGCCCTGCGGGCCTCGCGCTTTGGCTCTATGCGCTGGCCTTTGTCCTTTTGCCGGCCTTCCTGGCTTTTAAGGGCCTGGCCTATGTCATCGGCATCGTGATTTTCGCCGTCGGCCTGCGTCCGCATGTCGAGGCGCTGGTGGCCGGGCGGGCGGTGCATTTCGCCTATCACTGGCGAGGGCAGGTTTACACGCGCGACTTCCACGTCTCGATTCCCAGCGAGGCCTGGGTGGTCAAGCTCATCTCGTGGATCCTGATGGCGTTGACCGTGCTGATCCTGCCAATCCTGGTCTTCGTTCTCCAGAGCCAGGGGCAGATCTTTTACGCCCAGCTCGAGACGCAGATGCCCGCGATCCTCGAGCAGCTGGGGCTGTGGCTTGATTATGCACATGAGCAGCTGCCGGGCTATGTGCCGGACGTGGATGTGGACAAGGGCACCGGGTGGTCGGGGCTCTCGAGCCTGTTCAGCCAAGTGGCCGGCGATGCGGTACAGGACATCAAGGGCATGCTGAAGTCGGTCTTTGGCTCGATGCTGAAGCTGGTCGCGGCGTTCCTTGGCGATTGGGTCAAGCTGGTGATCGCCTCGATCATCGTCGGCACGATCCTGGCGGGCTGGGCGAAGGAGATTGAGATGCACCGGCGCGTGGTCTCGAACGGGCTCAAGACACCGCGCCTGCGCCACAATGTGCTGCGGTTCGGCGAGCTCTATCAGACCGGCGTCAGCCTCTTCCTGATCGGGTATCTGGAGGTGGCGGCAACGCTGACGGTGCTCTATGCGCTGGCGATGATCGTCCTGCCGCTCGGCATGGGCCTCGGCGCAATTCTGTTCGTGTCCGTGATCCTGGGCTTTGTCACCGCAATCCCAAAGATCGGCGGGCTGCTGGCGATGGTGGTGGCCTTCATCCTGATGATCACGCGGCTCGAGCCCGGTCTCGGCTGGTTCGGATATGAGGTGCTGAGCTTTGGCACCGGCGCCGATGTGCTGATCCGGGTCGCGCTTATGTTGGCGCTGGCCAAGCTGATGGGCCTGCTAGAGGCCTACAATTACACGCCCGAGATCCTCGGCAAGAAGCTGGGGCTGACCAAGATGCAGATCATCGCGACCGTGCTGATCTGGGCAGTGGGTGCCGGGTTCTTCGGGATGATCTGGGGGATCCTGATCTCGTTGACCTTCCAGGCGGCGCTGCGCCTGGCCGAGGAGGACGCCGCCGCCACCGGTCGTGCCGAGGCGGCAGAGTGAGCCTCAGAGCCCCGGGATGATCAGCCGCGGGCCGTCCTGTTCGGGCGGGAGCGTCTCTTCGCCCACCAGCACCAGGCCGTTCTCGGCGACGGTGATCCCAGGGATCGGCGTCTTGAGCCAGCCGAGCTGGTGGGGGAAATGGTGATATGCCGCCTGGCTGCGACCAAACTCGCCCGGTGGCGGCAAATGGGCGATCCAGCTCTTGGAGAAGCCCGGCAGCCGGACGCGTCCCAGCAGCAGCTTCAGCCGCAGATAGGCCTCGAGCGTGCCCTCGAACACCGCCACCGGTCCCAGCCCCACATGCGCCAGCAGATCGGGGTCGCGGCGGATCTGTTCCCGGATCATCTCGGCCGTGCAGGGCTGCCCGTCCGGGCAGGTGATCTCGTCGAGACCCAGCGCAGCGCGCGCAGCGCGGCTCTCTTCGGTGTCCTCGGCCAACAGGCCCAGCACGCGGCCTGAGGCCACGGTGAACATCACTGACTCGACCTCCAGCCCAAAGCGGTGGAAGAGGTGGCTGAGGAACATGCGGTCATGTTCGATCAGCTCGAGACAGACGCCGGCCACCTCGGCCTCGTGCTCGGCAAAGATGACGCGGTGCTGCTCGGCGATGTCGGTGCGCAGCTCGATCAGCTCGCGCCGCAGCCGCCGTTTCTCCTGTTTCAACTGCCGCGCCTCGGCGCTCGACCAGAGCGCGTTGAGAAAGAAGCTGGCGACGGCGCCGAAGAACTGGCCGAGCCGCCGGCGCAGCCACAGCGAGACCGGCCGCTTGGCGATCGCGTGCTTGCGTTTGATGCGGATCATCTCATGCGCCTTTTCCGCCTGGATGCGGCGGCGCTCGAGCGGGTCGGTGCGCTCCTTCAGCTCCGAGTGGATCATGCGGTGCACCCGGCGCACGCTGTCATCGATGCGGTCAAGCTCGCGAAACCCGCGCTCGGCCGTGTGGAAGGTCTCGACAAAGGTCGTCTCGAAATAGCGCACGACCACGCGCAAACAGACGGCCGAGGGGCCGTTGAACTTGGTCTGCACCAGGTGGATGAGCTCTCGATAGGTCAGCATCCGGTGCGCGACATAGCCGTTGAAGCGGTTGAATTCCTCCCAACTGGCCGGGATGTGCAGCCTCGGCAGAGCCTTGGTGTCGGCCAGCTTCTGGACAAAGCGATCCTCGAGGATCCGGCCCGCCACCCGGCTGAACGGGATGGTGACCAGGCTGACGCCCTTGCCTTGCACGAAGAGAACCGTGATGGCCCATTTCAGCAACCAAATGATGGCGGCCAGCAGAAGGCCTGCGGCCAGCCACACGGTCGTGCTCACGCTTTGGATATGGGTCAGCCAGTCCGGCGTATGGGCGAGATCGGCCTCCATCGGCACCTCCGAACAGACAGCAAGCAATGCCTCTGATGTAGTCCATATGCGCGAAGATTTGTAGCGCGCTCAGCGTCCGGCGGTGGGGAACGCGGTGGTCGGGTCATAGGTGGCGAAAGAGCTGAGGCCTTGGGCGTTGCATTCGGCCTGCCAGCGAGAGCCGGGGACGACCGCCGACACACAGCGGTGCAGGCGGCGGAGCTCCGCGGTGCGCGCGTTCTCCTCGATCGCGATGGCGACAAGGCCCGCAACCTGGCCCTGCTGGCGTGCCACCAGGCGGACCGCGCCGTCCATCGTCCCGCCGGTCTCGATCCACTGATCCACCAGCAGGACGCGGGTGCCGGGGGCAAAGGCGGGCTGGCGCATCTCCATATCCTGGGTGCAACCGGAGTAGTTGGTGAAGCTCACAAGGTCGGTCTCGACGCATAGCTTGCCGGCCTTGCGGATGGGCAAGAAGCCAATCCCGAGCCGCGCGGCCAAGGCGGCCCCTAGCACAAAGCCCATGGCGTCCAGGCCGCCGACCACATCGGCCTCGACATCGCTGAGGTCAGCCTGGAGATCGTCCAGCAAGTCGATCATCGCCGCGGCGTTGATGTAGATCGAGGTCGGATCCAGCCAGGCAAACTGGCTGCCCTTGGTGTTCGGCGCCATAAGCCGCAGATACCAGCGGTCGTCGCGGGGGCCTTTGTCGGTCATGCAGCTCCTCCCATCTGGCGGGTCACGGTCATCAGGGCGGCCAGGCGGGCCGGGTCGATGCGATAGAAATCACCCTCGCGGTTGATCCCGGTCGCAACCAGAAAGGCATCCGCCTGGCCATAGCGGCGGGCGTTCTCAGGCGTGATGCCCGAGGCGAGTGCCAAAGGCCGGTGGCCGATCGCCGCGCGAAAGGTCTCGATCTTTGTATCGGCCGCCTCAACGCCCGTGGCAGCGCCTGAGGTCGTCACCACGTCCATGTGCTGCGCGGCGATCCGCGCGGCGGGTCCCAAGGCGTTGTCGGCGACGGGTCGCTGCTTCTTGAAGGCGGTGCCGCCGAAATAGAGCCCGCTCCATCCAACGCGCGCCGCGGTGATCACCTCGGCGTCCGGCTGATGCTCGGCGCGCTCGTCGATCCGCGCATCATCAGCCCAATAGGCATCGAGCTTGCAGCCCTCGCTGGCCAGCCTTCTCAGCGTCGGAGCCGCGTCGCGCAGTGTGACGGCCAGAAAGTTTACGCCCAGCCACAACCGCGGATGCGCCTCGCGCATGGCGCGAATGATCGGAAGAAAGGCATCTGGTCCGAAATCGTGATTGATAAGGAAGCAACCAGCTGCCCCCTCGCCGATGAGGATGCGGATGTTCTCGTCAGTTTGCGCGGCGTCGAGCACGTGGATGACCGGCAGCACCACGGGTCCTGGCGCTTTGAAAGCCTTGTGAAATTCGTCTCGCGTGATCATCCTTGGCCCTCCGACAGGCTGCCAACCGTACGCCCGGCACGGTCTTTGCTGGTTAGCGCAGTGGCGGGGTGACGCCAAGATGCGCCTCAGGCCCCATCCGGGCTTGTCAGCGCGCGCGCGGCGGCATCTGATACGTGTGGGGACAGACAGAGGAGACATCACCGTGACCATTGCAAAGAAACCCTTCGGTGCGCTCGCGCCTTCGCGCCGGGATGTGCTGCGCTATGGCACGGCGACGGCGCTGGCCGCGCCCTTTGTGGGCCGTGCCTGGGCGCAGACCACCGAGATCACCATGCTCGCCTGGTATGGCCACGGCGAGCCGGACATCGTTGGCGCCTTCGAAGAGGCGAACAACGTCAAGTTTGTGCCGAAATACTATGCGGGCGGCGACAACATGCTGGCGCTGATCGCCCAGTCGCCTCCGGGCACCTATGATGTGATCCTATCGGATGCCGAGTTCGTGCAGCAGCTGAACGCGGCCGGCTATATCGAACCGTTGGATGCCGCCGACTATCCCTTCGACGACATGCTGCACGAGGATTTCACCCAGTTCCCGGGGCACTGGAAGGACGGCACGCTCTATTCGATGATGGTGCGCTTTGGGCATCTGGGCGTGAGCTACAACACCACGGCGATCTCGGCCGAGGAAGCGGCGAGCTATGCGGCCTTTTGGAAGCCAGAGGTCAAGGGCAAAGTCGGGCATTTCGACTGGCATCTGCCGAGCCTTGGGATGATGAGCCTCTACAACGGCAATGGCGCGGCGCTTTGGGACCTGGACGATGCAGCCTGGGACAAGGTGCAGGAGACGACCATGAGCCTTCGGCCCCAGGTGGGGGGCTATTTCGACTATGGCGGCACCTTCAACAGCCTGAAGAACGGTGAGATGCTGGCCATGTGTGGGATTGGCGACTGGATCACGGGCGTGCTGGAGAAGGACGGAGCGCCGGTCGCGAGCGTCGTGCCCAAAGAGGGCGGCATCCAGTGGACCGAGAGCTACTGCATCGGCAAGGGCTCGGCTAAGGCGGACCTGGTCAAGACCTTCATGCAGTACATGCTAAGCCCCGAGGGCCAGGTGAAATCGGCGCAGATGGCCGCCTATCCGGGCTTTGCCATCACCAAGGCCGGGCGGGCTATGTTGAACGAGGTTGATCCGACAGAGTCGGCGCGCACCGGGCAAACCGGAGGCACGGCCAACGATCCGGTCACCCTCATCCGCGAGGGGCGCATCCACTATCGCAACATCCCGGTCAATCAGACCCTTGAGGACTGGAACGACTTTTGGTCCGAGTACAAGAACGCCTGAGCTCGGCCATGGGCCCGAGGCTGAGCGGGTCTGAGAGCTCGATGCCCAGTCGCCGGCATCACGCCGCCGCTCAGAGGGCTCTCCCGCCCGCCCACCCCGCGCCCTCGATCGCGGCGGGGTGCCACCTCGGCGGAAGAGTTGCCCTCCGGCATCTTGGGATGGTGCGGCGCTTTACTCGCCGCTGTGCCGACGGGCAGCGCGACGGGATGGCGCGGTGAGCCGGCGCTACGCTTTGGCGTTCCGGCTACCGCTGCTTGTCTGGTCGGCGGTGTTCTTTCTCGGCCCGCTGCTGTTCATGGCGGCCATGTCGTTCTTCCTGGTGAAGAACTATCGCATGGTCGAGGCCTTTGAGACCGTCAACTGGGTCAAGATGTTCGGGCGCGGCTATTTCTGGGACAGCTATTGGCTGACCCTGGGGCTGGCGACGACCAACTCCGCCTTGGCCTCGCTGATCGCGTTTCCAGCGGCCTGGGCGCTGGCCTTTCGGGCCTCGGAGACGCAGCGGCGCTGGGCGATCGCGCTGCTGATCATCCCGTTCTTCACGAGCTACCTCGTGCGGATCTTCTCTTGGTACGTGATCTTGGCCGAGCAAGGGGTCGTGAATGCGGTCATCGGCGTTGTGGGACTCGGGCCGCTGACCATGCTCAACACCATGACGGGCACGTTGGTTGGGTATCTCACGTTGACGCTCCCGCTGGTGGTGATCCTGCAGACGCTGACACTGGCCGGCATTGATCGGAGCCTGGTGCAGGCGGCGCAGAACCTCGGCTGCCCCCCGTGGCGTGTGCTGCTGTCGGTGGTGCTGCCAGCGGCTAAGACGGGGCTGATCGTGGCGGCGCTGATCGCGTTCATCCTGGCGTTCGGGGATTTCGTGAGCCCCTATTACCTGGGCGGCTCGAAACCGCCGACCTTGCCGATCTTGATCATCGACACGACGAAATCGGGCCAGCAATGGCCGCGGGCAGCCGTGGTGGCGATCGTGATGATGGCGACACTGATCACCATCGCCTTTGCCGCCGTCACGGCCGCCTATGCCAAGCGGGCGAACCGATGAGCGGGCGGTGGCTTGCCTCGCTGTTGGGGGCCTATCTGGCAGGCGTGTTCGTGTTTGTCTTCGCGCCGATCATCTTCAGCATGATCTTTTCGGTGAATTCGGACCGGTTCCCGACGATCCCGCTCGGCGAGTTTACCTGGCACTGGTACGAGACGATCTGGGCCGACCCGGATGTCTGGGAGGCGGCGGCCACCAGCCTGACCGTCTCGCTGTCGACGGCCACCATCGCGACGATGTTGGGGTTTTGTACGGCCTATACGGATTTTCGGTTCGGCTTCCGGTTCAAGTCGGCCTATCTGGCGCTGGCGCTGTTGCCCCCAACCATCCCGCTTATCATTCTGGCGCTGGCGATGCTGGCCTGGTTCTCGAAGCTCGGGATCTCGGGGCAGGTTTGGTCGATCGTGGCGGCGCATTCGGTGCTGACGGCGCCGTTCGCCATGGCGATCATCCGGCTCCGGCTCAACCAGATGGATGAGAGCCTGGAGGCCGCGGCCTGGAACCTCGGTGCCTCGGAGTGGCGGGCCATGCGGTTGGTGGTGCTGCCGTTCTGCCGGCCGGCCATCGCGGCGGCCTTTTGTCTGACGGCGGCGGTGTCGTTCGATGAGTTCACCATCGCCTGGTTCGTCTCGGGGCTTAACAAGACCATCCCCGTGCATGTGCTCGAGATCGTGCAGGGCAATATCGACCCGCAGGTCAATGCGATCGGCACCCTGGTCTTTGTGACCTCAATGCTGCTGGTGGCCACGGCGCAGGCGTTGGTGATGCTGCGCGCGCCTAAGGAGGAGGCATGACAGCGCTGGTCGAGATCGACAGGGTGGAGAAGCGCTTTGGCGGCTTCACGGCGGTCGAGCGGATGGATCTCGTGATCGCCGAGGGCGAGTTCCTTGCGATCATGGGCCCCTCGGGCTGTGGGAAGACCACGACGCTGCGCATGCTGGCCGGTCTCGAAGCGCCGACGGCTGGCGAGATCCGCATGGCCGGCCGCGTGATGAATAAGGTTGCGCCGCACGAGCGCGACACGCCGATGGTGTGGCAATCTCTCGCCCTGTTCCCGTTCCTGAATGTCCGAGAGAATGTCGAATTTGGTCTCAAGATGCGCGGCATGGCGGCCAAGGAGCGGCGTCGCAAGGCGCTCGACTGGCTCGAGCGGCTGGGTATCGCTGAGTTCGAGCGGCGCAATGTCACCACGCTCTCGGGCGGGCAGCGTCAGCGCGTGGCCTTGGCCCGCAGCCTGGTGACGGAGCCGCAGATGCTGCTGTTGGACGAGCCGCTCTCGGCCCTGGACGCGCATCTGGTGATCCGCATGCAGGGGGTGCTGACCCGGCTCCAACGGGACCTCGGCATCACCTTTGTCTATGTGACGCATTCCCAGTCCGAGGCGTTTGCCATGGCCGATCGCGTGGTCATCATGTCCCAAGGACGCATTGCCCAAGTCGGCAGCCCGCGCGACATCTACCGCGCCCCCGCTGACCGCTTTGTCGCCGAGTTCGTGGGACGCAACAATATCCTCTCAGGCCAGGTCGAAGCTGCCGCTGACGGCCATCTGACTGTTCGCGCGCCCACGGGCCAGTTTCGGGTCGCTGGGTCTGCCGCGCCGGGCACCTCCGTCACTTTCGTCATTGCCGCCGATCTCGTCCATATCGCGCGCAAGCCCGGCGGTGAGAACGCGGTAGAGGCGACGCTGATCTCCGAGGAGTTCATCGGCTCGGTGGTCACGCTGTTCCTTGAGGCGGCGGACGGCACCGAGTTCAAGGTCCAACTCCAGGAGCGTGCGCTCGGAGCGCTCGACATCCACGGCGGCGGGCGCTTCCATCTCTCCTGGGACACGGCCTCTGCCCATCTTCTGGGAGACCGCGCATGATCGCCAACCCGATCCCCTGGCCGAACGGGGCGCGCTGTGCCTGTGCCATCACCTTCGACATGGACGCAGACAGCTTGATCCATATCTCGCGGCCCAAGGATGCCCATGACCGGCTCTACCCGATCTCAATGGGTCGCTATGGCCCCACGGTTGCGATGCCACGCATCCTTGAGACCTATCGGCGGCTTGGCCTCACCCAATCCTTCTTCATCCCCGGCTGGTGCCTGGAGCAGTATCCCGAGACCGTCGAGGCCATCCTGCGCGGCGGGCACGAGATCGGCCACCACGGCTACCTACACGAAGATCCGGTCGAGACTGCGGGCGAGGGCGGCCAGCGCGCCTGGTTCGAACGGGCGCTCGACAGCCATCAGCGGATCTGCGGGGTCAAGCCGCGCGGGTATCGCGCCCCCGTCTACAACGTCACCCAAGAGGTGATCGATCTATTGATAGAGCACGGCATACGCTATGACAGCTCCCTGATGGCTGATGACATCCCCTATCGCTTGGAGACCTCTGCCGGCGGGCTGTGGGAGATGCCAGCCCACTGGGGCACTGATGACTGGCCGCCCTTCGCCCACTATGCCGAGATCGGATATATGATGCCGGTGAAGGGGCCCTCCGAGGGGCTCGCCGCGTTCTGGGAGGAGTTTGAGGCGGCCTATGCCGCCGGCGGGTTCTTCATGCCAATCCTGCATCCGTTTCTGACCGGCCGGTTGGCCCGTTGGCGTCTGGTCGAGCAATGGCTCGAGCGCACACTGACCGATCGGTCGGTCTGGATCGCGCCGCTCGAGGAGATTGCACGCCACTTGGACACGATTGCGGCCGCTGATTGGACCCCGCGGACTGAGCGGATGCCCTACTACACCGGACCTGTCCTTGAGTAACCCAACGGAACAGGCCGCTCGCCAATAACATGCTTGCATTTTTGAGGAGGTGGGCTCCACAAGAACAAGACATCGGTGAGCATCTGCGTCCCCACCTCACCGATCTGGTTGTTCGGCTAGCTCGCCAATTGGCGCTCAAGTGTTCCTAAGTAACAATACAGTCTTCGCACGGTTTCCTATAAATACCCTATTATTTGTTTAAATCCCAATTATCTCCAAATAAAGTGACCAATTTGCATGGCCTCTTGTAATAATACAGCGTCCAAACATAAAGAGGCTGTGGCTTTGGGCGCGGCGCGGGATGTGGTCGTGGGAGTGGATATGGATCTGCTTGCTCGGTTTTCCGAGGAACGCCTCGAGGGGCGATCGGACGCCGAGGCCTTTGCGGAGCGCGAGGGTGAGGGTCATGGCGATCTCCTG
>JBCCZI010000006.1:0-77948 GCA_039187815.1 Pseudomonadota bacterium
CCGCGCTGGCCAGCGCGATCGGGGAAGAGCCCGGCGCCCGGGTGCCGGGCGCGCGCCGGCACCAGATCCGAGCCCCGCGAATGCAGGAGGGCCGGTCGGTCGATCCAACCCTCCTCGCCGAGATCGAGGCCATCTCGTGCGCCTAAGTCCGGGATCTGGCCGGTCGTGGTGCGGCGCCTCGGTTTTGGCGGTAGCATCCATGCTGATCCACACGCCCGTGTGCGCAGCAGATCCCGTGATCGAGTTGGCGCCGGTTGAGCGGAACCTCGAGCGGCTGGAGCGCCGCGAGGTCGGCGGAGCATCCACAACCGGTCGTGGTGCCCTGGAGGCGGATCTGAACCGGTTGCGGCGCGCGCCTCCCCGAGGCACCCCCGTCGATCAGGGTGAGCGCCGTCGCCGTCTGCGCTTGCTCGAGGCCCGGGCGGAGGACCTGCCCAGATTTCGCCGGCAAGCGGCGCCCTATGCCGCCAACACCGGACGGACCCGCCTGTTGCCCATCGGGATCCCGGAGACGACGCTTACCCTCGACGATCTGTTGAGCGATGGCGCAGGGGCGGAGCCGGATACGCCCGTCCGCCCCTGACGCCTGAGGCCCCGCCTGGCTGGCAGGGCCGCGGCCATGTCAGTGTGCCAGGGATGCGCCGCCTGTACTTTCCGGCGTTGCGGCCGCTTTGGCGAGCTCCGCATCCCAATCCCACTCGATCGCCTCGGGTTTGCGGGTGAGCGCGATGTCCAACACTTCGGTGACAGTCTCCACCGGCACGATCTCAAGCCCCTTGGTGATCGTATCCGGTATCTCCCGCAGGTCTTTGACGTTCTCCTTTGGGATCATCACGGTCTGGATGCCGCCACGGAGCGCCGCCAGAAGCTTCTCCTTCAGCCCGCCGATCGGGAGCACATTGCCGCGTAGCGTGACCTCGCCGGTCATCGCCACATCCTTGCGCACAGGGATCTGAGTCAGCACCGAGACGATCGAGGTCACCATGGCCACGCCTGCCGAGGGCCCGTCCTTGGGCGTCGCGCCCTCGGGCACGTGGACATGGATGTCCATCTTCTCGAACCGCGGCGGCTCAACCCCGAACTCTGTCGCCTTCGAGCGCACATAGCTCGACGCGGCATCGATCGATTCCTTCATCACGTCACCGAGCGTGCCCGTGGTCTTCATCCGGCCCTTACCCGGGAGACGCAGCGCCTCGATGTGCAGCAGATCGCCGCCGACCGAGGTATAGGCGAGGCCCGTGGTCACGCCGATCTGATCCGTCTCTTCGGCCAGCCCGTGCTTGTGCCGCGGCACGCCCAACAGGTTCTCCAGCGTCTTGGGCGTCACCCGCACCTGCTTGGCGTCGCCCTTGACGATCTTGGTCAGCGCCTTGCGGCAGAGTTTGGCCAGCTCCCGCTCGAGGTTGCGTACCCCCGCCTCCCGGGTATAGCGGCGGATCACCTCGAGCAGACCTTCGTCGGACAGCGAGAACTCGCGCGGCTTCAGCCCATGCTCTTTCAGCTGCTTGGGCAGCAAATGCGCGCGGGCGATCTCGACCTTTTCCTGCTCAGTATAGCCGGCGAGCGGGATGATCTCCATGCGGTCCAACAGCGGTTGCGGCATGTTGTAGGTGTTGGCTGTCGTCAGGAACAGCACGTTCGAGAGGTCGTACTCCACCTCGAGATAGTGGTCGGTGAAGCTGTTGTTCTGTTCCGGATCCAGCACCTCGAGCATCGCGCTCGCCGGATCGCCGCGGAAGTCGTGGCCCATCTTGTCGATTTCGTCGAGCAGGATCAGCGGATTCGTGGTCTTGGCCTTCTTCATCGACTGGATGATCTTGCCGGGCATCGAGCCGATATAGGTCCGCCGGTGACCGCGGATCTCGGCCTCATCGCGCACGCCGCCGAGCGAGATACGGATGAACTCGCGCCCCGTCGCCTTGGCCACCGATTTGCCGAGCGAGGTCTTGCCCACGCCCGGAGGGCCGACCAGGCAGAGGATCGGGCCTTTCAGCTTCGACGATCGCTTTTGCACCGCAAGATACTCGACGATCCGCTCTTTGACCTTCTCGAGGCCGTAATGGTCGGCGTCCAGCACTTCCTCGGCGCGCTTGAGGTCTTTTTTCACGCGCGATTTGGTGCCCCATGGGATCGAGAGCATCCAGTCGAGATAGTTGCGCACCACGGTCGCCTCGGCCGACATCGGCGACATCTGCTTGAGCTTTTTCAGCTCGGCCAGTGCTTTCTCCGCCGCCTCTTTCGACAGCTTGGTGTTCTCGATGCGATCTTCGTACTCGGCAAGCTCGTCGCGGCCCTCTTCGGCCTCGCCCAACTCGCGCTGGATCGCCTTCATCTGTTCGTTCAGATAATACTCGCGCTGCGTCTTCTCCATCTGGTGCTTGACGCGCGTCTTGATCTTCTTCTCGACCTGGAGGACCGAGATCTCGCCCTGGATCATCGACAGCACGGCCTCGAGTCGTGCCGCGACATTGGGCTCCTCGAGCAGCCGCTGCCGCTCCGATAGCTTCACGCCCAGATGGCCGGAGATTGTGTCGGCGAGTTTGGCGGGCTCCTCGATCTCGGCGATCGAGGAGAGCGCCTCCTCGGGCACGTTCTTGTTGAGCTTCACATAGCGCTCGAACTGATCGCGCAGCGAACGCGCCAGGGCCGCGACGGTGGTCTCCTCGGCCTCGATCTCGGGGATCTCTTCGGCTTCCGCCTCGAAATACTCGTCATTGTCGCGGAAGGTCACGATGCCCGCTCGGCTCTTGCCCTCGACCAGCACCTTCACGGTGCCATCCGGCAGCTTCAGCAGTTGGAGCACATTGGCCAGGGTCCCGACACGATAGATGTCGTCGGTTTCAGGATCGTCCTTGCTCGCGTCCTTCTGGCTCACCAACAGGATCTGGCGGTCTTCCTGCATCACCGCCTCGAGCGCGTTCACCGATTTGGTGCGCCCAACGAACAGCGGCACGATCATGTAAGGAAAGACCACGATGTCCCGGAGGGGTAGGACGGGGAAAATCTGGGTCGAACTCGTCTCGGTCATCTTGCAGCCTCACACCTAGGGGCACGCGCTTGCGGCTAGGAGCCTCTCATTGGCTCCGTCTGTCATGCGAACGACACTCCGCATCTTGAGGAATGTAGGACGATGCAGCGATGCTGCGCGGCCTTTTGTCAGGAGGCGGTGGCGCCAGCCCCCGCCTTTTCCGCATAGATATAGAGAGGCTTGGCCTCGCCGCCAATGACCTCCTCGTTCACCACGACCTCTTCGACCCCTTCGAGTCCCGGGAGATCGAACATGGTGTCGAGGAGAATATCCTCCATGATCGACCGCAGGCCACGGGCGCCGGTCTTGCGTTCAATGGCTTTTGCGGCAATCGCGCGCATGGCCTCGGTGGTGAAGGTGAGGCGCACGCTCTCCATCTCGAAGAGCCGCTGGTATTGTTTGACCAGGGCATTTTTAGGCTCGGTCAAGATGGTCACCAGCGCGTCGTCGTCGAGGTCGCGCAGAGTGGCGATGACGGGCAGCCGGCCGACGAACTCCGGGATCAGGCCGAACTGGAGCAGATCTTCCGGCTCAAGATCCGTGAGCAGATCGCCGATCCGTTTGTCGCTCTCGTCCTTGACGTCGGCGCCAAAGCCGATGGCCGACCCTTTGCCGCGTTTGGCGATGATCTTGTCGAGCCCGGCAAAGGCGCCGCCACAGATGAACAGGATGTTGGTCGTGTCGACCTGCAGAAACTCCTGCTGCGGATGCTTGCGCCCGCCTTGGGGCGGCACCGAGGCGACGGTGCCCTCCATCACCTTCAGCAAGGCCTGCTGCACACCCTCGCCCGAGACGTCCCGGGTGATTGAGGGGTTGTCCGATTTGCGGGAGATCTTGTCGACCTCGTCAATATAGACGATGCCGCGCTGGGCCCGCTCGACATTGTAGTCGGCCGATTGCAGCAGCTTGAGGATGATGTTCTCGACATCCTCACCCACATAGCCGGCCTCGGTCAGCGTGGTCGCGTCCGCCATCGTGAAGGGCACGTCCAGGATCCGCGCCAGCGTCTGCGCCAGCAGCGTCTTGCCGCAGCCCGTCGGGCCGATCAGCAGGATGTTCGACTTGGACAGCTCCACATCCGAGCTTTTGCCCGCATGGTTCAGCCGTTTGTAGTGGTTGTGCACGGCGACCGACAGCACCCGCTTGGCGGTCTTTTGGCCGATCACGTAGTCGTCGAGGATCTTGCAGATATCCCGCGGCGTGGGAACGCCGTCCGAGGATTTGACCAGATTGTTCTTAGTCTCCTCCCGGATGATATCCATGCAGAGCTCAACACACTCGTCGCAGATAAACACCGTCGGCCCGGCGATGAGTTTTCGCACCTCGTGCTGGCTCTTTCCGCAGAAAGAACAATAGAGGGTGCTTTTGCTGTCCGAACCGCTGTTTTTCGTCATACCAGTCTCCGGGCGGGACGCTCCGCCTGCTTGGCTGCCGGGCCGCAGCGTCAATGCGCGGCCTAACCCCGATCAACCGAGGCTAGTGCATAGCCGAAACCCTGTCACTAGCGCCGGTGGGGCTGGCGGGTCAATCCTCCGTGGGGGCCTCGCGCTTTTCCACGATCGTGTCGATGATGCCCCACTCCTTGGCTTGGACCGGGGTCATGAAGTTATCACGGTCGAGGGCGTTCTCGACCGTTTCATAGTCTTGCCCGCAATGGTGAACATAGATTTCGTTCAGCCGCTTCTTCAGCGCCATGACTTCTTGGGCATGGATTGCGATGTCCGAGGCCTGGCCCTGGAAGCCGCCCGAGGGCTGGTGCACCATCACCCGGCTGTTGGGCAGAGAGAAGCGCATGTCCTTCTCGCCCGCCGCCAACAACAGCGACCCCATGGACGCCGCCTGACCCACGCAGAGCGTGGACACGGCGGGCCGGATGTATTGCATCGTGTCATACATCGAGAGCCCCGAGGTGACCACGCCGCCCGGGCTGTTGATGTACATCGAGATCTCTTTCTTCGGGTTCTCGGCCTCGAGGAACAAGAGCTGCGCCACCATCAAGGTGGACATCGCGTCGTGCACCGGGCCCGAAACGAAGATGATCCGCTCTTTCAGCAGGCGGGAATAGATGTCATAGGACCGCTCCCCGCGCGAGGTTTGCTCGACCACGATGGGCACGAGGGTGTTCATATACGTGTCGATGGGATCGCGCATGATCTCTGCCTCCTGGCGGTGCCCGACGCGGCCCGCTCGCTACTCCCCGAGTCCTAATCACTCGTCCCGTGAGCGGCAAGCGCACCACCCGGAATTATGCGGTCGCGCCCGGTGAACGCCGAGTTAAAAGCCATGGTCAACGCCAACTTCTGGCGGTCAACAAATGGCGATAAAGCGCCAGCGCATCCGCCGAGACCGACCTGTTGCGTGGCAGGCCCAGATGGTAGCCGAAGCCCGTCGACAGCACCGAGGGCGACAGCGCGACCAGGCGACCGGCGGCAATATGTCCCGCGATCAGACCGAGGCTGCCGAGCGTCACCCCGTCGCCTTGGACCGCCGCCTCGATGGCCGAGAGATAGCTGGTGAAGCTCAGCCGTGGCTTGTCTGCCGGAACGGGCTGGCCTTCCGCATCGAACCAGGCCGCGGGTGGGATCCAGTGGGCGTTGACCCGTGCATAGTCGATCAGGTCGAGGCGCAGGATCTCGGACGGCGTGAGCGGTGGGGCCAGGCCGGTCTCGGCCAGCAGCGAGGGCGCGGCCACCGGCACCAACTCTTCGGCCACGAGCGGGCTCAGCCGCCATTTCGGATGCTCACCCGAGCCATAGAGGATGGTCACGTCATGGTGATCATTCGCGAGGTCTCCCATGGCATCAGAGGTCGTCAGGCGCAGGGATACGCCGGGATGCTCGCGCGCAAAGGCCCGAACATGCGGCCCCAGCCACAGATGGCTGACCGATCCGGCGGCGACAAGGGCGACAGGGCGCTGCGTGGCCTCGGTCTGAAAGGGCGCCAAGGCCTCTTCGAGGTAATCAAGCGCCGCCCGCGTCCGGGTGTGCAGCTGTCGTCCCGCCTCGCTCAGCCGGACATGGCGGCCCCGGCGCAAGAACAAGGCCGCGCCCAGTTGGTCCTCAAGTCCGCGAATGCGCCGGCTGACCGCCGCTTGGGTCACCCCAAGCTCCCGTGCGGCGGCGGAGAAGTTCCCGTGGCGCGCCGCCGCTTCGAACACGCGAAAGGCTTCGAGAGGGATCCGGGACAACATCGTCTGGAATTCCACCATGATCTGAGATCATCACAATACCCAATAAATGGCCATCTTTGGAAAGCTGGAATCTTATCCGATAAAACTGAGGGTGGTTTCCAGAAGGGCGTGTTCATGTTCGAGATGGCTTCGACCCCGCCGATCCGTTGCGAGGCGGGATGTTTGGACCAGGTTGGCGCGTTCGCCGCCCAACTCGCCCCGGCGGGACGGGTGTTGCTGATCCTGGATCCCAATCTTGGGCGGCTCGGCATCCCCGAGCGGGCCCGCGCACTGCTCGAAGCGGCCGGATTGACCGTCCGCCTGTTCGACGCAGCGCCTGGCGAGCCGACAATCGCGGATCTGCGCAAAACGGTCGCCCTGGCACGCGAGGCGGATCTGGTCGTGGGGATCGGGGGCGGTTCGGCGCTGGACATCGCCAAGATCTCTGCGGTCTGCGGACGCTCCGAGCCTGGGACCGATCCCGCGGCCTTCAGTGGCGCCGCCCGCCCGCTGCCGCCCGTCACGCTTCCGAAGATCCTGGTGCCGACGACGGCTGGCGCTGGCGCCGAGAGCTCGTCGACCGCGATCTTCTCGGGCGAGAATGGCCGAAAGCTTTGGATCTGGGGATCGCAAACCAAAGCCGAACGCATTCTCCTTGATCCGGCGCTCACGGTGTCGCTGCCGCCAGCCGTGACGGCGGCCTGTGCCATGGACGCATTTGTTCACGCCTTTGAGGCAGCGACGAACCGGCGTACCCACTCGGGGGCTCAGTTGTATGCCCACGAGGCCATGCGTCTGATCGCCGGCGCATTGCCGCGGGCTGTGGTTCAGCCGACGGATCTGGGCGCCCGCGGCGATCTCTTGGTCGCCGCCTGCTATGCCGGCGTGGCGATCGACAACTGCGGAACCGCGGTCGCTCATATGGTTAGCCACGCGCTGGCCGGGCTGGCGCCCGTCTCGCACGGGTTGGCGACGGCCCTAGCGTTCGAGATGACCTTGCCCTGGCTGGTCGCCGAGCCAACGGCCGATATGGATGCGGCCGCCCAGGCGCTCTATCTGCCAAGCGCGTCGGCGCTGCCAGGCTCCGTTGCGGCGCTGATGGACCGCTCGGGCATGGTACGGCGGTTGCCCGAAGCCTGCGGGGCCGTTGACCCGGCCGTGTTGGCCGAGGCGTTGCGTGCCCCCGAGAACGCGCCCATGCGCACCGCGACGGCGCGGTTGGTCTCCGATGCCGACACCGAGCGGTTCGCGCAGGCCATGATCGCCCTCGCCGCGTCGCCGGAGACGGTGCACTAGGCCCTTCAGAGCCAATTTTTTGCCGTCTGCCCGGGGTTAACCATATTGAAACGCGGATCAGGTGTTCTTGTTTTGATCCAAATTAGAGGCGTCCGATGTTTCCTGCTGATGAACTGTTTGAGCTGCGTACGGAAATCCGCCGGTTGAAGGAGCGTGAGGCACAGCTGCGCGCGCGGATGATGGCTGATCCCGGAGGGCCCTCTTGTGCCGGGCGCGACTGGGAGGGTGTTGTCGTGATGCGCGAGACCAGGCGCCTCGACACCGCCTCGCTGCCGGCTGGCTTGCTGGCCGATCCGGCGCATTACCGCACAACGGGGTTCCGGGCGGTTTTGCTGCGCCCGGCCGGAGATGCAGCGCCCAGCCGGCGCGTGCCTCTGGCCCCGCCCGGATGCGGTTTCTGACGGTCCGCTAGGGGAAGAAGAGGCGGAAAAAGGCCGAGGCGAGCCATCCGGCCGCCAGGGCGACCAAGATCGAGAGGATCCCGTAGAGCGCACTCTGTTCCTTGGCCATGGTGTAGATCCAGCGCTCGAGCCCAACCTTGCGGACCGCGATGCCCTCTTCGACCACGTCGAGCACCTGGCCATCGCGCAACAGGAAGATGCGGGCCCGGTAGTCGCCCTCGACCAGCTGTGCGGGCAGGGCGATGGCGGTGCGGAAGAGGGTCTCCTCAGTAACCTCGACTGTGCCCGGCAGCTCGAAGTAGAGGCCCTGGTCCTTGCGCAAGCGGATCACGGCGGCCCGGTAGTCCTCCGGATAGCGGTCCGCATGGGTGTCGCCGATCAGACGCACCGCATGGTCGATCCCGACCTTGTAGCGCAGATCATCCGTGTGACTGATCACCTCTCTCAGGGCTCGGGTGCTGGCCACGGCATAGACGCTGGGGGCGGCGTCGACTTTCACGCCGCCATCGTTGATCCAGATGCCGAAGCGGCGCTCCTTCTTGCGCACAACGACCGGTTCGGAGGGCCCCGTCACGGCAACGATCACGTCGAGCGCGCTGTCCGTCGCGGCGGGCGCCTCCCGCTTCACCGCGCCATAGATCACGATCTCCGAGCCGTCGAAGCCCGTGGTGATCGACACGCGGTTCTGGCTGAGTGCGGCGACCACCTCCTCAGCCGCGGCAGCGCCCGAGAGAAACGTCAGCAGAAGGAGGACCACCGCTCTCAATGTCCGTCTCCGCCCAAGCTGTAGAGCTCACTCGGCTCGATCACCAGATCGAAGCCCAGCTTGGCGCAGACCAATAGAACGATGATGGCGAGCAGGATGCGCAGTTGCTCGGCCCGCAGACGCGGCCCGATCCGCACGCCGATCTGCGTGCCCACGACACCCCCCAACAGCAGCAGCACCGCCAGCACCGCATCGACGGTCTGGTTGGTGATTGCGTGCATCAACGTGGTGGCGCCTGTCACGAACATGATCTGGAACAACGAGGTGCCCACCACCACCGTCGTCGCCATCCCCAGCAGATAGATCATCGCCGGGACCATGATGAACCCGCCGCCGACCCCCATGATGGCGGCCAGCACGCCCACGAACAGGCCCACGAGAAAGGGCGGGATCGCGCTGATATAGAGATTCGAGGCCCGGAACCGCATCTTGAAGGGCAGGCCGTGCACCCATCCGTGGCGCCGCTTGGTGCGCCCTTGGACGCCTTTGCGGGTGCGCATCAGGGCCTGCAGGCTCTCGACAAACATCAGCCCGCCGACAATACCGAGGAAGACTACATAACAGAGCGAGACCAGGAGCTCGACCTGGCCTAGAACCCGCAGCAAGGCAAAGATCTGCACGCCAATCGCCGAGCCGACCAAACCGCCGGCCAACAGCACGGCGCCCATCTTGAAATCGACTGTCTTGCGACGCCAATGAGACAGCACGCCCGAGAACGAAGAGGCCACGATCTGATTCGCCTCGGTCGCCACGGCCACCGCCGGTGGGATCCCGATCAGGATCAGCAACGGGGTCATCAGAAAGCCGCCGCCCACGCCGAAGAGCCCGGACAGAAAGCCCACTCCGCCCCCGATCCCCAACAGCAGGAACGCGTCCACCGAGACTTCGGCAATCGGAAGGTAGATGTTCATGCGTTCGCGCCCCGATCGTTGGAGCTGCTTAGCACGGGCAGTGGGCAAGTCCACAGTGACGTCGCCGCAGGGACTGGGACCAGAAACCAGCAAACGGCAGCGCCAGCGAATCAACCCGCGTTAAGACACCGGTAAGGGGTTTGCGAGACCTTACCTCCAAGGCCATCCCGGCCGCGACGCGAGGACGCCATGCTGGCAACACCTGCGATTTCGTCTACGCCGCTGCACAATGCGCGGCTGCATGCCCGGCCACCGAGCGGAATAGAACCGCAGGCCGCTCCGGAACTGGAGCGCCAGGCACGAACCGGGGATCGTGGACGCCCGGCCCGTGTGATCGAGGCGGAGCGGTCCGATCGCTCGGCCAGCACCCCCGATCGGGTGCCGCCGGAGCGGTCTGCCAAGGATCGCGCCCGCCAGGAAGAGGCTGGCGCGCGGCCTGCAGCAGTGAAGGCTCGGGTGGCCGAGGACGCGGCTCCGCGTGTCCAGCAGGCCGGACAGCTGGACCCAAACGAACTAGCCGAACTCACCAAGCTCGAAGAGCGGGACCGCAAGGTGCGCGCCCACGAAGCCGCGCATGCTCAGGCGGGCGGGCGTTTTGCCGGATCCCCGCGCTATGACTTCGTTGTGGGACCGGATGGCAAGCGCTATGCCGTGGGCGGGCGGGTGCAGATCGATATGTCGACGGATCCCTCGGATCCCGAAGCGACGATCCGCAAGATGCAGATCATCAAGCGGGCAGCCCTGGCACCCGTGGATCCCTCGCCAACAGATCGCCGTGTTGCGGCGCTGGCCGAGCGGCTTGCCCGCGCGGCCGAGGCCGATCTGCGGGCGGCGCGCGCGGTCGAGCGGGAGGTCACGACCTCAGCGCAGTCCGATCGGCTGACACGGCTTGCCGTGCTGTTTGCGCAGACCGAACTCTTGCCCGCGCCCGAGCCAACGACCAACCGGGCCGCCTGACACCGCCGCGCGCGGCCGAACCGCGCCTAGGCCATGCGGCCAGGCGTCCGGCCGTCAGCGCGGATCGATCGGCCCCCGAGCGCCGCCCGCGGCAAGCGCCTGGGACTCGACCAGGTCCACCGAGGCCCGCGCGGCCGAGCCGATCGCTCGGGCTTCATCCTCGGATAGCGGTCGGTCCTGAGGCAGATCCGGCAGGCGCACCGTAACCTCGCGGTGGGCAAACTTGATGCCCTCGCGTTCGAACAGATCGCGGATCTCTTGATAGACGCGCTTGCGGATCACCCATTGCTCGCCGGGCTTGGTCATGAACTTGACCCGCACGATCATAGCACTGTCCTGCATCTCGATCACGCCCTGGGATTTCAACGGCTGTAGGAACTTGTCGCCGATGGTCTCGTCTTCCATCAGCTGCAGGCCGAGCTTCTTCACCAGCTTGCGCACCTTCTCGACATCGGTGTCATAGGTCAGCCGCAGCGGCAGCTTCATCATCACCCAGTCGCGGGAGAAGTTGGTGAGGTGCTTGATCTCGCCGAACGGGATGGTGTGGAGCATGCCCAGATGGTGGCGGAGCTGGAAGCTGCGGAGCGAGATCTTTTCGACCGTCCCCTTAACCTCGCCCACATCGATGTATTCACCGCGGCGGAAGGCGTCGTCCATCAGGAAGAAGGCACCTGACAGGATATCGCGCACCAGCGTCTGGCTCCCAAAGCCGATGGCGAGGCCGACAATGCCCGCACCGGCGAAAAGGGGCGCTACGTTCAACCCAAGTTCTGCCGCGAGCGCCAGCATGATGGCGATGATGATGATGCCGAGAACAAAGCTGCGCACCAGCGGCAATAGCGTGGCGACGCGGCTGGCGCCGCTGCCCCCGCCCTCACCTTCGCCGGGTTCGAGCGGCGCCTCGTCCGCCCCTTCCTCGGCGATCTTGCGGTCGATCCAGATGCGGATCGCGTGAAAGGCGATGTAGCCGATGAAGACGATGTCGATGACATCCTCGGCGATGCCGAGCGCCATGGTCTCTTGGAAAATACCGGCGCCACCCCAATAGTACAGCAGTCCGTAGGCGCCGGTCCCGATGGCGAACAGGCTGGCCACGCGCCGGGCCAATTCCTCAAAGCTTTGCATGCCCCGGCGGGGGCGCAGCGGCGCGTGGTCCTCGGTCTCCTCGGGCGCCCTCGTTCCGCCCTCATCCTCGCCGTCGCCGTCCACATCGGCCGCCGCACCGAACTGCTCGGCATCGGCGCCTGCTGGCAGGGCTTGGGTCTCTGGCCGGGCGTTCAAGAGCCGCATCATGCGGCGCCGCTCGAATGCGCGCTCGATGGCGAAACAGGCAAACGCGTAGATCATCGTGCCGCCCAGCAGGACGAGATAGGGTACAACCAGACCAAGCGGCTCGGCGTCGACGCCCATCACTCGCTCGACGGCGAATTTGCCCCAGGTCGCCAGCAGATAGAGCAAGGCCAGCGGCGCCCATAGCGTGAGGGTCAAGAGCGTGACCCAGTTGATCTCGGCCCGGTTCTTGCCGTCCAGGATGATCCGGTTGATCGTGCCCGCATTGGTCCGCATCATCAGCAGAATGAAGACGATGAGCACGCCGCTCAGCCCCACCGAGAACAGCACCACGATCGGGCGGGGCAGGCCCAGCATCTCGACCCAATAGGTGAACCCGAGCGAGATCGCGCCGAAGCCGCTGGTGAAGGACAGCCAGCGATAGAGCTGGCGGGCCTCGCTGCTGTCGATCTGTGGGATGCGGTAGTTCGGCAGGAACGGGCAGAGAATCATCCGCCAGATCGTGTCCATCATCAGGGTCGCGGCGTAGCAGGCAAAGATGACGAGGGCCGTCTGCAGTGTGGCTTCATGGCCGTCATGGTAGAAGAGGCCAATCGCGCTGGCGGCGGACACGGCCAGGGTTATCCCAACAGCGGTTATCGCGACCCGGAAGCCGAGGACAGGGATCTTCTCGTGATACCCCCGCGGGGTCGCCTTTTGGAGGCCCACAAAGAACGGTCGCGCGGCGTAGACGTTCATCAGATGCGCGATGGCTCGACCGACGGCCAGCAGCACCATGGCAAAGATCGCCACGCCCAGAAAGAAGGAGGGTTGCCCCGTGCGGCTGGCAGCGGCAAGCGTCACGTTGAGCTCACCGAGCGCATCCGGCGCCTCGAGCAGGATCGACGCCAGCCGCGTCCGGAAGATCTCGAGATAGCGCTGCGTGGCGTTGAACATGTCCGGGGCATAGGTCTCGGAGATCGAGCCATAGGCCTCGGCACTTGGGACGCTGCCGGGGTCGAAGCTCGGCGCCGGCACCGACTGGCGCGGGCTGCTCTGCGCTTGCGGTTCCTCGGTTTCGGCAGGGCTCGACCCAAGCAACTGGCCATAGTCGAAGACGGACTGGGCGGCGCCCGGCAATGCGGACAACATAGCCATGAGCAGGAGCACAAGGAAGATTGGGCGGCACACGGGGCAGGCTTCTCCGGTCATGGTGGCCCCCACCCGGAAAGCCGTCCTTTCCGGCGATCGTGCCTCGGCGCCTAGGTAGCACAGCCCGGCGCGCGGTGCAGCCTGCGATGACGCATCGGTGTCGGTTGCGTGACTCCCCGCGCTTGCCGGTGAGGGCGATCGTGATCCCCCAAGACGGCACAGCGCCTTGCACAGGGCTTGCCCATCCGGTCAAGATGCGGCAGTGCTGGTGGACTTCGCGGATCGTGGACGTGCCACGGGGGGACGGCGATGGGACGACCTGATCTGGTTGCGGGCAGATCCATCGAGCGGCGGATTCTGCTCTACAGCCACGACACATTTGGGCTGGGCCATCTGCGCCGATCGCGCACCATCGCCAGCGCGTTGACCGCAGCCGATCCGGTGGCCTCGGCCCTGATCGTGACCGGCTCGCCGATTGCCGGGCGTTTCGACTTCCCCGAGCGGATCGACCATGTGCGCCTGCCCGGCGTGGTGAAAATAGCCGATGGCAGCTACGAGTCTTCGAATCTGCGGCTGGATATCGATGCGATGGCCCGCCTGCGTGGCCAGATCATCGCGGCGACCGATGCCGAGTACCGCCCCGATCTGCTGATCGTCGACAAGGAACCCTGGGGCTTTCGTCACGAACTTGCCGACACGCTTGCGCAGGCGCGGGCGCGGGGTGCGCGGATCGTCCTCGGCATCCGAGATGTGCTCGACGAGGAGGACGCGCTGGCCGCCGAATGGGAGCGCAAAGGCGCCGTCGAGGCGATCGAGCGCTTTTATGACGAGGTGTGGGTCTACGGCATCCCGGAGATCTGCCGTCCGCTGGCAGGGTTGGGCCTCTCGCCGCGCATGGCGGGACGCATCCGCTATACCGGCTATCTCCGCCGCGAGGCGTTGAGTGCTGCCGGGTTGGGCGAGCCGGATCTGCCCGAAGAGCCCTATGTTCTGGTCACGACAGGCGGAGGCGGGGATGGCGCGGGGCTGGTCGACTGGGTGCTCTCGGCCTATGAGCAGCACCCCGCCCTCGCGCCTAAAGCGATGGTGGTCTATGGCCCCTTCATGAACGCTGGACGGCGGGCCGAGTTCGACGAGCGGATCGCCCGGCTTGGTGGGCGCGTGTCGGCGACCGGGTTCCACGGGCATCTCGAGCAGGTGCTGGCCCGGGCCAGCGGCGTCGTGGCCATGGGCGGCTACAACACGTTTTGCGAGATCTTGTCGATGGATCGCCCCGCGGTGATCGCGCCGCGGACCCATCCGAGGCGCGAGCAGCTGATCCGCGCGGCGGCGGCGGAGCGTCTGGGCCTGATGCGCATGCTGCATGCGGCGCGCGACGGCCGCGCGCCGTCCGTGATGGCGCGGGCGATCGCGGCGCTTCCGGACCAGCCGCGTCCCTCCGAAGTGCGGCTCCCCGGTCTGCTGACCGGGCTCGACACCATTGCCGAGCGGGCGTTCACGCTTCCCGATCTCGCGGCCGCCTACGGGGGCTGAGGGCGTGCGCGCACCGCTCGCCGTCGTGGTCAAGGGGTATCCGAGGCTCTCCGAGACCTTCATCGCCCAGGAGATTCTGGCGTTGGAAGAGGCTGGGATCGCCTTCGAGATCTGGTCGCTCCGTGCGCCTTATGACGACCGCACCCATCCCATCCACGCCAAGATCCAGGCCAAGGTGCACTATCTTCCCGAGTATCTGCACGCGGCACCCTTGCGGGTCCTGCGCGCCCTTGGGGCGGCGGCG
Organism: Pseudomonadota bacterium; assembly: GCA_039187815.1. Classification (GTDB taxonomy): domain Bacteria; phylum Pseudomonadota; class Alphaproteobacteria; order Rhodobacterales; family Rhodobacteraceae; genus Thermohalobaculum. The sequence continues at coordinate 14,727 of JBCCZI010000006.1, forward strand.
CGGCGCCCAGGTTTTGGCGCAGCGCTGCGAGCCTTCTGGGCGGATTTGCGGCGCGACCGCACGCGCAACCGGGTCCGCCGTTTTGGCCAGGCCTGTGTGCTGGCGGCCGAGCTTCCGCGCGAGATCCGCGCCGTCTACGCCCATTTTCTGCACACGCCCGCCTCGGCCACCCGCTACGCCGCCTTGATCCGCGGGGTGCCCTGGGCGGTCTCGGCCCATGCTAAGGATATCTGGACAACCCCGGATTGGGAAAAGGCCGAGAAGCTGGCCGAGGTCGCCTTTGCCGCCACCTGCACGGCCACGAATGCCGCGCATCTGCGCGCTTTGGCGCCGACGCCTGAGACGGTGGATCTGGTGTATCACGGCCTCGATCTCAGGCGTTTCCCGCAGCCACCGATTCGTGACAAGCGGACAGGTCCCATCCGCCTGCTCTCCGTTGGCCGGCTGGTGGAGAAAAAGGGCTATGACGATCTGCTGACGGCGCTCGCCCTACTGCCGGCGGATCTGGACTGGCATCTGACCCAGATCGGCGGTGGCAAGCTGGCGCTGGTCCTGGCGGCCGAGGCCGAGCGGCTCGGCCTGTCCGGGCGCATTACCTGGGCTGGCAAGCAGGACCAGACGGCCGTCATCGCCGCCATGCGCGACGCCGATCTCTTTGTGCTGCCCTCGAAGATCGCAGCGGATGGCGATCGCGACGGCCTGCCCAATGTGCTAATGGAGGCCGCCTCGCAGCGCCTGGCCATCGTGTCGACCCGGGTCTCGGCAATCCCCGAATTCCTGCCCGAGCCGCGCTTTGGCTGCCTGGTGCCCCCCAGCGACCCGGAGGCTCTGGCGGCCGCGATCGCAGATCTCGCCGCAGATCCCGAGCGCCGGGCCCGCATGGGGGCCGAGGCCTATGGGCGCCTCTGCAGCCATTTCGGCATGGAGGCCGGCATTACGCAGCTCTCGGCCCGTCTCTCCGCCATGCTCGGTTCGGACAGCGGAGCGGTCCAGCCACGCTCGGACGCGGCATGAGGCCCGCGCTTGAACGGCCCGCTCGCGTCCCCCGGGTCGCGGTTTACGCGCCCATGAAGCCGCCTGATCACTCGACGCCCTCGGGTGATCGCACGATCGCGCGTTTGACGTTCGTGGCCCTGCGCCTGGCCGGTGCAGAGCCGCATCTCGCCTCGCGCCTCGTGCTGCGCGACGGGGCCGGAGATCCGGAACGACAGGCTGCACTGATAGACGCGGCGACCCAAGAGGCCGAGCGGTTGATCGCCGCCTATCGGCCCGCGCCGCCCGATGCCTGGCTGACCTATCACAGTTACTACAAGGCGCCGGATCTGCTGGGCCCGCGGGTGACCGGGGCTTTGGGTCTGCCCTATGCGATCTCCGAGCCCTCGGTCTCGCCGCGGCGGAGGATCGGGCCCTGGGCGGCGTTTGCAGAGGCCTCGGACCGAGCGCTTGCAGCGGCTGACCGTCTGTTCTGGACCACCGAGCGGGATCGTCCTGCGCTCGAGGCCGCGGGCCACGGCGCCCGCCTGCATCCCTTGCCGGCCTTCATCGAGGTGCGGCCTGCCGGGGCGATGGGGCGTCCGGCGCAGACACCCGCCCGGCTGCTGACGGTCGCCATGATGCGCCCCGGCGACAAGGCCGAGAGCTACCGCCGCCTCGCCGCTGCCCTGCCGCATCTGCACACCGATTGGCGCCTGCAGATTGTCGGTGATGGGCCCGAGGCCGACGCCATCCGAGCGCTGTTCGCCCCAGTCGCCGACCGGGTCATGTGGCTCGGCGCGATTGACCAGCCCGAGGCCCTTCGCGCCCTCTATGCCGGGGCCGACGCCCTGGTCTGGCCAGGGGTCGGAGAGGGCGTCGGCTTGGTCTGGCTCGAGGCCCAAGCGGCGGCTGTGCCGGTTGTGGCCGAAGACGGCCCGGCGGCCCGGAGCCTTGTGGCGGGCCGACGTGTGGCACCGGCCGGTGACCCCATTAGCTTCGCCCGCGCCATCGAGCGAGCGCTGGCGGACCGGCCCGATCTGTCGCGCCTCGCCTGGGAGCATGTCTCGGCCAGCCACAGCCTCAAGGCTGCGGCCCGGACTCTCGGCCGTTGGTTGGACGCGGTGCCTGTACAAGGGCGGATCCAATGACCGAACTCGGCCTGCTCCGCCATTTCCCGACCGATTGGAACCGCGAAGCACGGCTTCAGGGGCACACGGATCGCCCGCTTGACCCCTCGGCGCGGGCCGAGCTTGTGCGCCTGGCGCTGCCACCACCTTGGGATGGCGCCCGGATCCTTGCCAGCCCCCTCTCGCGGGCGTGTGACACGGCCAATGCGCTGGCCGATGGGCGGCCGGTCGCCACGGATGCCCGATTGGTCGAGCAGAGCTGGGGCGCTTGGGAGGGCGCCGAGGCGACGGCGCTGCTTGCCGATCCCTCTACGGGCTTTGTGCCGACCCATACATTGCCAGAGACCCAGCGCGCGCCCGGTGGCGAGAGCGGCGCCGAGGTTTGGGCGCGGCTGGCCCCTTTGTTGGTCGAACTCGGCCAGTTGGGGGGGCGCATCCTGATCGTCGGCCACAAAGCGGTGATGCGCCTGATGTTGCGCCGCGCCGATCCCTCGGTGTCTGACCCCGAGATCAAGCGCGCGCGTCTCTACCCGCTGCTCTGCGCGGCCGACGGCCGGTTGTCGGCACCAGGTCCGGCCGTCCGCCTCATCGCGAGGCCCTGATGCGGGTTGCCTTTCTCGTCTGCCATCTGACTGGCACGGGCCATTTGGCACGCACGCTGGCCTTGGCGCGGGCTGTGGCGGCCGCGGGCGGGCGCCCCCTGGTGCTTTCTGGCGGGCGGGCCCTCGCCCATCACGATTGGGAGGGGACCGCCTTTCATCCATTGCCGCCGCTCCGGGTCGACGGGTTCGACTATGCCACACTCCGCCGGATGGATGGGGCCGTGGCCCCACCCCTCTACCTCGAAGAACGCCGGCGTCAGATCGTCGAGGCGTTGGCGCGGTTTGAGCCCGATGTGCTGGTCACCGAGACATTTCCGCTCGGGCGACGCCGGCTGGCGGCCGAGTTCGAGGCGGCAATCGACGCCGTGCAGGCGATCCGGCCACAGGCGCGGATCCTCGCCTCGGTTCGGGACATCCCAGAGCCGCCCAGCCGGCCCGAACGGTTGGTCGAGGCGACCCAGCGCATCATCGCGCGCTTTGACCGGATTCTGGTGCACGGAGAGGCTGACCTCGTGCCCCTATCGGCCAGCTGGCCCTTGCCGCCCGAAGCCGCGGCGCGGGTGGGCCATACCGGCTATATCGGGCGGTCGGATCTCCGCCCTGCGCGGCGGGGCGACGAGGTGCTGGTCTCGGTCGGTGGCGGCGTTCTGGGACGTCGGCTGCTTGGGGTCGCGGTCGAGGCCGCGGGCCTGGTCGACCGGCCCTGGTGCCTCTTGGTCGGCGGGCCGGACGCTGCGTCCGTGGCGGCGTGCCTGGCCGAGGCTGCACCGCCCAACCTCGTTGCCGAGCCGGCCCGCCCGGACTATCCGGATCTGCTTGCCGCTGCCGCCTGTTCGGTCAGCCTGGCCGGGTACAACACGGTCATGGATCTTGCCGCCTGCAGGACGCCAGCCGTTATTGTCCCCTTTGCCGAGCATGGCGAGCGCGAGCAAAGCTTGCGCGCCGAGGCGCTCGCCGCGTTGCCCGGTCTGTCGGTGCTGAGTGGCGCCACGCTCACCGCCGCATCGCTGGCCCAAGCGGTTTCGGCCGCCGCCTGTGCGCCGGATCGGCCGGCCTGGCCCTTTGCCCGCGACGGAGCCCGCCGTGCCGCCCTGGCGATCCTCGAGGAGCCGCGGGACCCGTGACCGAAAAGCGCCGCATCCATGACACCGCCGCCATCACCGAACGCTTGGCCGAGATCACCCGCCGCGCCCGCCTCGATCTACGGTTCCTGCATGACGACCGGACACGGGCGCACATTGCCGCCGAGCTTGCAGATGCAACTGACATTCTCGATGTGGGAGCCGGGATGCGCGGGGCGCTCGACGGCCATCCGGGGCGTGTCGAGAGCTTGGACATCAATGATTTCGGGGACTATCCGGATATCCTCGGCGATATCTGCTCACCGCTGCCGGCGTGGATGGAGGCGCGCTATGACGCGGCCATTGCGCTCGCCGTTCTTGAGCATGTCTATGACCCCCCCGCTGCGGTGGCGAATCTCCGCCATGTGCTGAGGCCCGGCGGGCGGCTCTTTCTCTATGTCCCGTGGATTTGGCGCTATCACGGCCCGCCGGATCTTGCGTTCCAGGACTATCAGCGGTTCTCCCGCGATGGGCTGGCCTACCTGCTGCGCGATTTCGAGGGCGTCACGCTCTACCCGATCCGGGGCAAGTACGCGGCGATCGCCAATCTTTTGAAGCTGTGGAAGCGGCATGTGGAGCGGCGGGTCGGCGGGCGGATCAACCGGTTGCTCGATGCCCGTGCCAGCGATTGGCGCAACACGGTCCAGGCCAGCGGGTTTCTCGCCGAGGCACGCGTGCCGGGTCAATATTGAGATAAGATTATCTTATCTATGAGCGAGAACTCCTCGTTTGTTCTGATAAATCTCCAAAGGCATATTCTCCTCATCGGACATGGGAAGCGGATCAGCGCTGCTTGTGCATCTCTCGATCGCGTCCCCGCCATAAGGAGAATGATGATGACCAATTCTGCGATTTGGACGATCACCGAGCCTGGCTATCGCGCTCATCTGCGTCGGGGCTCCGAAGCACGCGCGGCCGCGGTCTATCAGGCGCTTGGGCCGGTGCGCCGGGCCATTCGCTGGGGGGTCGACGGCGTCCACGCGCTCGGCGTTGCGATCCGTGTGCGGCTCGATGCCATGCGGAGCGCCTATGCTCTCGAGCATCTCGACGCGCGCCATCTCGAAGACATCGGCCTGACGCGGCACGATGTCGACGATCTGGCAGCTGGCAAATGGCCTGCGGCGGCGCGGATGCTCAAGGAGCGGGGCGAGGCCCCGAAGCCTGAGGAACGCCCCAAGCGTCGGCCGATCGCGTTGACTTTCCGCGACACGCTCGACCTGGAGGAGGCGCCGCGGATCTGGCGCCGAGCGGCCTGAGGCCTCACTCGCTCGCAGCACCCCCAACGGTCAGCCCGCCGATCATCAGCGTGGGCTGGCCGACCCCGACGGGCACGCCCTGGCCGTTCTTGCCACAGGTGCCGATGCCCGGGTCCATGCGGCTGTCGGTTCCGACCGCCCGGATCTTGCGGAGCGCCGAGGGTCCGTCTCCGATCAGGGTCGCGCCTTTGACCGGGTGGAGCACGCGGCCGTTCTTGACGCGGTACGCCTCGGTGCACGAGAACACGAACTTGCCATTGGCGATGTCCACCTGCCCGCCGCCAAATCCCGTGGCGTAGAGGCCATCCTCGAGTCCCTCGAGGATGGAGGCCGGATCCTCGGTGCCGTCCAGCATGATCGTGTTGGTCATCCGTGGCATCGGGATATGCGCATAGGACTGGCGCCGCCCATTGCCGGTGGGGCGGTGCCCCATCAGCCGGGCGTTTTGGCGGTCGTGCATATAGCCGACCAGGATGCCGTCCTCGATCAGCACGGTGCGGCCCGAGGCCGTGCCCTCGTCGTCGACGGTCAGCGAGCCGCGCCGATCCGGTATGGTGCCGTCATCGACCACCGTGATCCCCGGCGCTGCAACCGGTTTGCCGAGCAGTTCGGTGAAGGCCGAGCTGCCCTTGCGGTTGAAGTCGCCCTCAAGCCCGTGGCCGATCGCCTCGTGGAGCAGGATGCCCGGCCAGCCAGGGCCGAGCACCACATCCATGACGCCGGCGGGCGCCTCTTCGGCCTCAAGGTTCACCAGCGCGATCCGCAGCGCCTCGTCGGCGCCCGAGCGCCAATAGTCGGGCGTGGTGATGCGCGCCAACTCATGGCGGCCGCCGCCGCCATAGCTGCCGCTCTCGCGCCGGCCATCCTGTTCGACGATCACCGAGATCGAGAGACGGGTCATCGGGCGGTAATCGGCGACGGATGTGCCCTCGGGCCGCAGGATCTCGACCTCTTGCACGCCGGCGGCGAGGCTGGCGGAGACCTGCACGACGCGGGCGTCTTTGCCGCGCAGATAGGCGTCGATCTCACGGAGCAGCTCGATCTTGGCGGCCGCCTCCGATTCGGAGACGGGATCGACCGCGTCATAGCGCGCCGTATTGGTGCCGACCGGCGCTTCGGCCAAGCTCCCGCCGCCATTTCGCACAGCCAGACGTGCGGTCTCGCTGGCCCGGCGAAGCGCCGCTTCGCTCATCTCGCTCGAATGGGCATAGCCGGCCATGGGCCCCGAGATGCAGCGCAGGCCGAACCCGGTGCCGGCGTCATAGCTGGCGGTGCGCAAGCGACCGTCGTCGAAGCCATAGACCTCGGATCTCCGGCGCTCGAGAAACAGCTCGCCATCATCGGCGCCCGCCACCGTCTCGCGCAGGATGGCAAGGGCGGTCTCGCGGTCGAACGCGGTCTCGAACGGACGGAAAGGACCGGCATGTGCCTGCATTGGGGTCTCCTTGGTGACCGGGCGCGGCCCGCGGGCGCCCTCAGACAGGCCCACAGCGGCACCATGCCGCAAAGCCGGCGCTTGCCGGGCCCTGACCCCTAAGTGATACACCAGAAGCGAAATTGCAATTCGCGCGCTGGGCCCATCGGCCCGCGGGCAGCAACAGGAAGACGGCGATGCGCAAGCTATTCGGAACATTGGGGGCCATGGCGGCCGGTCTTGTCGGTGCGGGCCTTGTCACAGCGGGCGCAGCCCTGGCCTCCGAAGAGGTCGCAGGCAAACCGGTGCCGGCCGGGACGGGCTTCCAGCGCCCGGTGACCGAGCAGATGGCCGATCTCGTCTGGCTCGACGACATGCTGCTGGTGATCATCACGGCGATCGTGATCTTCGTCACGGGCCTGCTGCTCTACACGGTTTGGAGGTTTGATGCGCGGCGCAATCCGACGCCTGCGACCTTCACCCACAACGCCACTGTCGAGGTCGTTTGGACCGCCGTGCCGGTGCTGATCCTGGTCGTGATCGCCATCCCCTCGCTCCGGCTGCTGGACAAGCAGCTGACGATCCCGGAAACGGAGATCACCATCAAGGCGATCGGCAACCAGTGGTACTGGGAGTACCAGTATCCGGATCAGGAGGTTGAGATTTCGGCCTATATGCTCGATCGCGATGAACTCGAAGAGTACGGCTATGAGCAGGACGAGTACCTGCTGGCCACCGACACCCGCATCGTGATCCCGGTCGACACCAATGTGCACCTGCTGGTGACGGCCTCGGATGTCATTCACAACTGGGCGATGCCGTCCTTTGGCATCAAAACCGATGCCATCCCTGGGCGTGTGAACGAAGCGTGGTTCAACGTCTCGGAAACGGGCACGTATTTTGGCCAATGCTCCGAGCTCTGTGGCATGCACCACGCCTATATGCCGATCGTGGTCGAGGTCGTGACGCGCGAGGAGTATGACGCCTGGATCGCGGAGGAGCTCGCCAAGAAACAGGGTGGACCTGCCCTGGCTCAGGCCCCTGCCGAGACCGCCCTAGACTGACTGACGCTTGGACGGGGAGGCCCGCGTGACCCAAACATCGCCTGAGTTCTCGCTCGCCAATGCGGCGGAACCCGAGTTCCGCGACTACATCACATTGCTCAAGCCGCGGGTGATGCGTCTGGTGGTCTTCACCGCCATCGCCGGCATGGTGGCGGCGCCGGCGGCCACCCATCCGGTGATCGCTGTTGCGGCGCTAATCTGCATCGCCGTCGGTGCGGGCGCCTCGGGCGCACTGAACATGTGGTGGGATGCCGATATCGACGCGCTGATGGAGCGCACGGCCAACCGGCCGATCCCGGCTGGTCAGGTCGGGGGCGAGGAGGCGCTCGGCCTTGGCATCGGTCTGGCGATCCTGTCGGTCGGCACCTTGGCGATCGTGGCAAACCCGCAAGCGGCGGCGCTGCTGGCCTTCACGATCTTCTTCTACGTGGTGATCTATTCGATGTGGCTGAAGCGTGCGACGCCGCAGAACATCGTCATTGGCGGCGCGGCTGGGGCGTTCCCGCCGATGATCGCCTGGGTTGCCGCGACCGGTGAGCTGACGGCCGCGCCCGTCCTGATGTTCCTGGTCATCTTCCTCTGGACGCCGCCCCATTTCTGGGCGCTGGCCTTGTTCCGCAATGATGACTACGCACGGGTCGGTGTGCCCATGATGCCTGTGGTGGCTGGCGACGCTGCCACCCGGCGTCAGATCTGGCTCTACACCCTGGCGATGGTCCCGGCGCCGGTGTTGCTCGCCTTCACCGAGGCGGGCGGGCCGCTGCTGCTGCTGACGGCTCTGATCGCGAATGGGGCGTTCCTGCTCAAGGCATGGGAAGTCTCTGCACGCTCGGCCGAGGATGCCGCAGCCGACCGCTTTCGGACCGAGAAACGGCTATTCGGCATATCGATCCTCTATCTTTTCGCGATATTCGGGGCGGTGATGGCCGATGCCTTGCTTCGCGCGCTGATGCCGGGCCTCGCTTGGCCCGTGCTGATCTGAGGAGGTCTTGACATGAAGCGGGATCATGAGCTTCACGACCGTCGGCGCGGCCGCAATCTGGGTGTGCTCGCCGTGCTGCTGGGCTTCATCCTGCTGCTGTTCCTGGTGACGGTCGTTAAAATGGGCGGCCAGTCCGCCAATCCTTGGGGCTGACGGCATGGCGCACCCCACCCCGCAAGAGCTGAGACGCAAGGCGCTGCCTCTGGTCGGCATCGCCTTTGGCATGCTCGGCATGGCCTATGCCGCTGTGCCCCTCTATGACTGGTTCTGCCGGGTGACTGGGTTTGGCGGCACGCCGATCGAGCGCTCTGAGGCCGCCTCCGAGATCTTGGACCGCACCATCACCGTGCGCTTCGATGCCTCGCTGACCCGCGGCATGCCGTGGGAGTTCCGCCCGGTCGAGACCACCGCCGAGATCCGCATCGGAGAGACAGGGCTCGCCTTCTATGAGGCGTACAACCCGACCAACCAACCGGTCTCGGGGTCGGCCAGCTTCAACGTCGCCCCGTTCTCGATGGGCAGCTACTTCGTCAAGATCGACTGCTTCTGCTTCCAGGAACAGACGCTCCAGCCCGGTGAGCGCGTTCTGATGCCAGTCACCTATTACGTCGATCCCGAGATGGTGGAGGATCGCGAGACCGTCGGTCTCGCCGCCGTCACCCTGTCGTACACCTTCCACGAGATCGAGATCGAGATCGATATCGAGGCCGAGGCGCCGGAGCGGCGCGCGGCGCTCGACACCAACTGACCCTGGGGATGCGGGCCGCGCGCGCGGCTGTCGGAGGACGCACAATGGCGCACGAGAAGAACCACGACTACCATATCATCGAGCCCAGCCCCTGGCCGATACTGGGTGCCATCGGTGGCCTGCTGCTGCTCTCGGGCGCGGTGCTCTACTTCCATGACGTCACGCCATGGATGATGATTGTCGGGTTCTTGGTGGTGCTCTACACCATGAAGGTCTGGTGGACCGACATGGTGCGCGAGAGCAAGGCGGGCGATCACACGCCGGTCGTGCAGATCGGCCTGCGCATGGGCTTCCTGCTCTTCGTCATCTCCGAGGTGATGTTTTTCTCGGCCTGGTTTTGGTCGTTCTTCAAGCACGCGATCTTCCCAGTGCCCGAAATCGATGGGGCTCTGCAGGGCACCCTAGATCTGCCAGTCGGGCCCTGGCCGCCGGTTGGGATCGAGACGTTCGATGCCTGGGATTTGCCGCTGATCAACACGCTGATCCTCTTGCTGTCGGGCTGCACGGTCACCTGGGCCCACCATGCGCTGATCGAGGGCAAGAGGCCCGCGCTGCTCTATGGGCTCTTGTTCACGGTGCTGCTGGGGGCGGTCTTCACGATGTTCCAGGCCTATGAGTACTCGCATGCTCAGTTCGAGTTTGCGGGCAACATCTACGGCGCCAACTTTTTTATGGCGACGGGCTTTCACGGGTTCCACGTTCTGGTCGGCACGCTGTTCCTGCTGGTCTGCCTGCTGCGCGCCCAGGCCGGACAGTTCAGCACCGAGAAGCATGTGGGTTTCGAGGCTGCGGCTTGGTACTGGCATTTCGTCGATGTGGTCTGGCTCTTCCTCTTTGCCGGCGTCTACATCTGGGGCGGTTGAACCCGCTTGGTACCATGAGATCCGCGGGCGCCTTCGGGCGCCCGTTGCCATTTGGAGCTGCCGATGCCCCGCCTGCGCAAAGCCGTGATTGCCCCCATCCTGCTTGGCATCGCGGGGATGTCGGTTCTGCTCGGCCTCTGCGCCTGGCAGGTGCAGCGACTGGCGTGGAAAGAGGCGCTGATCGACCGGCTCGAAGCACGCTTGTCAGCAGAACCCGTGGCGCTGCCGGCCAAACCCGACCCCCAGCGCGACGAGTTCTTGCGCGTTGCCGTTATAGGCCAGCTGGCGGGTGAGGCGCTCTTTCGCTTGACCACCTTGCGTCCGGATGGTCCGGGGTTTCTCGTGATTGCCCCGATCGTCGTCGGCGAGCGGCGCATCCTGGCCGATCTCGGATACGTGCCCGAGGCCGAGCGGGCAGCGCTCAGCCTCGAGCCTGGCACACCTGTCGCGCTCATCGGCGCCTTGTTCTGGGCCGAGACAGATACGGCTGCGCCGCCGCCCGATCTTGCGGCCGGGATTGTGTTCAGCCGCGCTGTTGGCCCCTTGGCCGACGCGCTCGACACCGAGCCGCTGCTGATTGTTGCCGACAGCCATGATCTCAGCATGCCCCCCCGCGCCATCGCGCTTGGGGTCAATCTGCCGAACAATCATCTGAACTATGCCATCACCTGGGCCGGGCTGGCCCTGGTTTGGGTGGTCATGTCGGCGCTTTGGCTAAAGAGCGGTCTGCGCCCGGATACATCGCCGGCCGAGTGAGCACGGCAAGTTGATTGCAGCCCATCTGGAATAATCGGTGCTCGGAGAGCTCAAGCCCCACCTCGCTTGCGAGCACCCGGAACCGCGAGCGATTGAAGATCACAATATGATCGTCCTGCGCGGCCTTGGCAAACAGGCCGACCCGCGCACCAAGGGAGTGCACGACATCGTTTCCGATGACCGTAGGCGTGGTCAAAACGATCTGCCCGCCCGGGCGCAACAGAACGCTCAGACCACCAAACACAAGTTTGAGATTGAACAAATGCTCGATGATCGCGAGCATGGCGATCGTGTCGAAGCGCGCGTCGATCTCGGGCAAGCCGTCGTCGAGATTGCAGGCCCAAACATCGCAGCCCGGGTTCCGCGCCCTGGCCTGCTCCGCCGCTTTCTCGGAAATCTCGATACCGGCATAAGAGGATATCCGGTCGCCCGCCGCCTCCCGCAAAGCCCCGTGGCCGCAGCCGACGTCCAACAGATCACCGCGAAGATGCGCCAGCACCTTGGCCATCCGCTGTTGCCGAAGATGTTGTGACAGCAGACCCATGGGTGCTCCGAGTTTCAGCGCATCAGCGTACTATCATCCCAAAGATGAATGCCAGTCCTTGCCGAGGCCATGGCATCACGCCTAAATGGCGCGCGTCCCGAGGGAGATCCAGATGCGCTATGTGAGCACCCGCGGGCAGGCCCCTGTCCTGCCCTTTGAGGAAACCCTGCTGGCCGGACTTGCCCGCGATGGCGGACTCTATATCCCCGACGAATTGCCGATGCTTTCGCGCGAGATGCTGAGCGGTCTGGCGGGCGCTTCGTTCGAGACGGTCGCGACCCGGGTGCTCCATCCCTTTGTCGAGGGATGCGTTGGGGAGGACGAATTCGCCGCGATGATCGAGCGGGCCTATGCGGGGTTTGGCCACGCCTTGCGCTGTCCGCTGGTCCAGATCGGTCCAAATGACTGGGTGCTCGAGCTCCATCACGGCCCGACGCTCGCCTTTAAGGACGTGGCGATGCAGTTGATCGCCCAACTCTTTGCCCATGTGCTGGGACGGCGTGGCGAGCGGATCACAATTGTGGGGGCCACCAGCGGCGACACCGGCTCGGCCGCCATCGAAGCCTTTCGCGCCAGCCCGGTCGCGGATGTCTTCGTGCTCTACCCCCACGGCCGGGTGTCCGAAGTGCAGCGTCGGCAGATGACGACCCCGACCGATCCGAATGTGCATGCGCTGGCGGTCGAGGGCACCTTCGACGATTGCCAGGCCTTGCTGAAAGCAATGTTCAACGACTTCGCCTTCCGCGACGAGGTGGGGCTCGGGGCCGTAAACTCGATCAACTGGGGCCGCGTGATGGCCCAGACGGTCTATTACATCACCGCGGCGCTGTCGCTCGGCGCGCCGGCGCGGGCGGTCTCGTTCTCGGTGCCAACGGGGAATTTTGGCGACATCTATGCAGGTCACGTGGCGCGCGGGATGGGCCTGCCGATCGAGCAGCTGGTCATCGCCACCAACGAGAACGACATCCTCCACCGCTGCTTTGTCACCGGGCGTTATGACAAGGCCGATGTGGTGCCGACGACCTCGCCCTCGATGGACATCCAGGTCAGCTCGAATTTTGAGCGGGCGCTGTTCGAGGCCTATGATCGCGACGGCAGTGCCATTCTAGCCGTAATGCAGGACCTGGCGGCCGAGGGGGCGTTCGAGGTCTCGGAGCCGGCGATCTCTAAGCTGCGAGCGAGCTTCATCAGCGCCCGGGTCTCTCAGGCCGAGGTGGCCGAGACCATCCGCTGGGTGCTCGAGCAGACCGGACAGCTCCTCGACCCGCATTCGGCCATCGCGGTCCATGGGGCTGGCCAAAAGCGGGGCCGCGACAGCACGCCGATGATCTCGCTCGCTTGCGCCCATGCCGCTAAGTTCCCTGATGCGGTCGAAGCGGCCTGCGGCATACGGCCCACCCTGCCATCCCGCATGGCCGATCTTTACGAACGTGACGAACGCGTTACGGTTGTTCCAAACGATCTCGCCGAGATCGAGAGCCTGATCAGGGAGCGCCGCACAAAATGACAGTCGAGATCACAACCCTGGCCAATGGATTTCGCGTCGTGAGCGAGCGCATGTCCGCATTGGGCTCGGCCTCGGTCGGGGTCTGGATCGATGCCGGTGCCCGCCATGAGAGCGCGAGCGAGAACGGGATCGCCCATTTCCTTGAACATATGGCGTTCAAGGGCACCTCGCGCCGCTCGGCCCTGGCCATTGCGGAGGAGATCGAGAATGTCGGAGGGTACCTCAACGCCTACACATCGCGCGAGCGCACGGCCTATTACGCGCGGGTCTTGGCCGAGGACGTGCCGCTTGCCCTCGACATCATCGCCGACATCCTGCGCGATCCAGCGCTCGCCGATGCCGAGATCGAGACCGAACGGCATGTGATTCTGCAGGAGATCGGCCAGACCCTCGACACGCCGGATGACGTGATCTTTGACTGGGTGCAGGAGACCGCCTATCCGGACCAGCCTATGGGACGGGCTATCTTGGGCCAGCCAGACCGGGTGCGGACATTCGGCCGGGCCGATTTTGCTGGGTTCATTGGGGCGCATTACGGGCCTGGGCAGATGGTCCTGGCCGCGGCGGGCGCGGTCGACCATGGCGCCTTGGTCGCCTTGGCCGAGCGTCTGTTCGGCGACATGGCTCCGATCACGCGCGCCGGGCGTTTGCCTGCCAGTTATCACGGCGGCGAGCGGCGTGAGGTCAAGACGCTGGAACAGGCGCATATGGTCTTTGCCCTGCCCTCGCCTGGCTATCGTGACGGGGATTTCTATACGGCGCAGATCTTTGCGACGATCCTCGGGGGCGGCATGGCCTCGCGGCTGTTCCAGGAGGCGCGGGAGAAGCGCGGCCTCTGCTATGCGATCTTTGCCCAGGCCGCGGCTTGGGCCGACACGGGGCTCTTCAGCGTCTATGCAGGCACCGGGGGCGAGGATGTGCGCCAGCTGACCGAGCTCACCGTCGATGAGATCCGCCGGTCGGCCGAGGATCTCTCGGATGTCGAGATCGCGCGCGCTCGGGCTCAAACCAAGGCGGGGCTGGTGATGGGGCTCGAGAGCGCCTCGGCCAGGGCCGAACGCATGGCGGCCATGCTCAGCATCTGGGGCCGCGTGCCCGATCTCGAGGAAACCGTCGCGCGGATCGAGGCGGTGGACCGCGAGGCGGCCCGCACCTTTGCCGCGCGTCTGGCAGGCGAACAGCCGACGATGGCGCTCTATGGTCCGGTGTCTGGCGCGCCCGATGCCGCGGTGCTGGCCGCCCGCCTCGCCGCCTGACGGGAATGTTCGCCAGGCGCACCCGCAGCGAGATCGAGATCACGACGGAGCGGCTGCTGCTGCGCCCGCCTTTGTTGCGCGACCACGAGCCGTGGTCGGCCTTGCGCGAGGCAAGCCGCGACTATTTGGTGCCATGGGAGCCGGCCTGGACCTCGGATCATTTGTCCGCCCGCGCCTTTCGCAACCGCGTCTCTTGGGCCGAAAAGGCGATCCGCCAGGGTGAGGCGCTGCCGCTGTTCCTGATACGCGCCGACAGCGAGACCTTGGTCGGCGGCATCACCCTGTCCAACATCCGCCGCCAGCCGGCACAGGCCGGGACGCTGGGGTACTGGACCGGTGCCGCCCATGCGGGCCGGGGCTACATGACCGAGGCGCTGGCGGCCTTGCGCGATTATGCCTTTGCCACGCTTGATCTCTCGCGGCTCGAGGCGGCCTGCCTGCCGGACAACGGCGCCTCGCGCAAACTGCTTGAGCGGTGTCAGTTCAAATATGAGGGCGTCGCCCAGGCCTATCTTCAGATCAACGGCCGGTGGCGGAACCATGTGCTCTATGCCGCGCTGCGCCCGGACCGTCGGGGCCGCGTCGAGGACTGAGCGATCAGGCGCGCCCGCCCGAAGAGAGCAACGAGGGGTGCACGCCGATCTTGGCCATCGCACGCTCCCATTTCTCGTCATTGTCGTCGTCGAACAGAAGCGCATCATCCGGCGGGCCATAGAGCCAGTCGTTGCGCTGCAACTCCGTCTCGAGTTGCCCCGGCGCCCAGCCGGAATAGCCGAGCGCCACCATCGCCCGGGTCGGCCCGCTATCGGTCGCCATGGCGTGCAGGATATCCAGCGTGGCAGTCATCGAGGTCCGCTCGTCCACCATCAGGGTCGCCCCTTCGGAGTGATAGTCGCCCGAATGCAGCACAAAGCCGCGGCCCGTCTCGACCGGCCCGCCAAAGCGCACGCGCCGCTCGGCCGCCCCGCTCTCGATCTCGATGCTCAGCCGCTCGAACAGATCCTTCAGCGCCAGCGTCTCGGCGGGCTTGTTCACGATCAGCCCCATGGCCCCGTCCGACGAGTGGGCGCAGAGGAAAATCACCGTGCGATGGAACCGCGGATCCTGCATCCCCGGCATTGCGATCAGGACCTGGCCCGTCAGAAAATCGGTTCTCTCGATCGGGTCCGTTACGGTCATCGCACCGCCGTCATTCCTGTTTTATCCGGGTTCGCAAAGAATTTATCGCGTCCCCGCCGAACGTTGCATATCTATTGCCTATGAGCACGCTAAACTTCATCGTTCCGCTTGTCACCGTCTCCGGGATCGCACTGGCCGCTGGACAGGCTCCGGGCCAGTCATTGGTCAGCACCGGTCAATCCTTCCTGACCGCGGCGCTGTTGCCGGGGGCGATGGCGGGTGGAGAGCGTCTCGCCGGTCTCGAGATGGTTATTGTGCCGGGGTGGAAGACCTATTGGCGCTCGCCCGGCGAGGCCGGGGTGCCGCCGCGCTTTGATTGGAGCGCTTCGGGCAATCTGGCCGAGGTCGAGGTGCTGTGGCC
Organism: Pseudomonadota bacterium; assembly: GCA_039187815.1. Lineage (GTDB taxonomy): Bacteria > Pseudomonadota > Alphaproteobacteria > Rhodobacterales > Rhodobacteraceae > Thermohalobaculum. The sequence continues at coordinate 30,482 of JBCCZI010000006.1, forward strand.
CCGCCCCGAGATGTTCGAGAGCTTTGGGATGATGACCATCGGCTATGGTGGGCGCGTCGTCTTGCCGATCCGCTTGGTGCCCGAGGACCCCGACGCGCCGATCGAGGTGGCCTTGGCGCTGGAGGTCGGGGTGTGCGCCGATATCTGCGTCTTTGAGAACACGGTGCTCGAGGCGGTGTATGCGCCCGAACTGGAGAGCCACACCGATGCCATTGCCGCGGCGCATGAGATGGTCCCGCCAAGCGGCCTGGAGGCCGGCGTGTTGCGGGCCGAATGCCGCATCGAAGGGGCAGGCCGCGAGCGGGCCTTCTCGGCCCTGCTCGAGCTCGCCGATCCCCCGGTTAATCCTTACGTGGTCATCGAGGGCACCGACGAGGCGTGGTTCCATGATGTCGAGGTCGCTCAGCAAGGCGCGCATCTGGCCGTGCGGGCCGGGCTCGCCCTGCCAACCGCCGAGCAGTGGATCACCCGCAAAGATGTGCGCATGACCGTGTTCGCCATGAGCGGCGCCTCTGACATCCGGGGCTGTGCGCCAATGCAGGGCTGAGGGCGGAGCCGTCAGCTCCGCTCCATCATGCCCTTTGCCCGCGCCAACTCGCGCATCCGCTTCTGTAGCTTCTCAAACGCGCGCACCTCGATCTGTCGGATCCGCTCGCGGCTGACATTGTAGTGCTGGCTCAGCTCCTCGAGGGTCACCGGGTCCTCGCGCAGACGCCGCTCGGTGAGGATGTGGCGCTCGCGCTCGTTCAGCCCCTCCATCGCCTCGACCAACAGCTCGTGGCGCGCTTCGAGCTCCTGGCTCTCAGCATAGGCCATGGCCTGGTCCGCATCCTCGTCCGCCAGCCAGTCCTGCCATTCGCTGGTGCCCTCGCTGTCGCCCTTCAGCGGCGCATTCAGCGAGCTGTCCCCGGCCGAGAGGCGGCGGTTCATCGAGACCACCTCGTCCTCGTTCACCCCCAGATCATGGGCGATCTTGGCCACATGCTCGGGGCGCATATCGCCTTCCTCGAGCGCGCCGATCTTGCCCTTGGCCTTGCGCAGATTGAAGAACAGCTTCTTTTGCGCCGAGGTCGTGCCGAGTTTCACCATGGACCAGGACCGCAGGATGTATTCCTGGATCGCCGCGCGGATCCACCACATGGCATAGGTGGCGAGGCGGAAGCCCTTTTCCGGGTCAAAGCGCTTGACCGCCTGCATCAGGCCCACATTGGCCTCCGAGATCACCTCGGCCGTCGGCAGGCCATAGCCGCGATAGCCCATGGCGATCTTCGCCGCCAGCCGCAGATGCGAGGTCACCAGCTTGTGCGCCGACTCGCCATCGCCCCGCTCCGTCCAGGCCTTGGCCAGCATGTACTCGGTCTCGGGCTCCAGCATCGGGAACTTGCGGATCTCCGAGAGGTACCGCGACAGCCCCTGCTCGGGCGAGGGGGCGGGCAGCGACGAGTAGTTGTTCGACATCGGATGCGTCCTCATGGGCGCGACGGGATTGTCCCGCAGGCGCGAACGAATGTTGGTCTAACGTATGATCGCCGCGGTCCGGCGCAATATCTCGATCAAACTGTGCATATCTTGGGGCAAGGGAGATGTGAAAGTCAGCACATCTCCGGTGATCGGGTGAGCAAAGCCGAGCCGGGCTGCGTGCAGCGCCTGGCGCGGGAAGGCGGAGAGAGCCTCGATCGCCGCAGGATCCGTGCGCCCCGGCATCGCTCGGCGCCCGCCATAGACCGGATCGCCGATCAGGGCATGTCCGGCATAGGTTGCATGCACCCGGATCTGGTGCGTGCGTCCGGTCTCGAGCTGGCATTCCAGCAGGCTGACCAGTGGGCGCTCCGCCGGGCCAAAGCGCACGAGCGTGCGCAGGCGCGTGACCGCCCGTTTCCCGCGCCCCGATCGTGCGACGGCCATGCGCTTGCGATCCGTCGGATGGCGCGCAATGTCGGTTTCGATGCGGATCACACCTCCGGTCTCGAAGGAGACGCCGGACAGCCCACTCAGCCTCGGATCGGCCCGATCCGGCGCGCCATGGGCCAGCGCCAGATAGGCGCGCTCGATCGTGTGGTCCGCGAACCCGGCCGATAGCGTCGCGTGGGCAGCCTGGGTCTTGGCCACGACCAGCACACCCGAGGTGTCCTTGTCAATCCGGTGTACGATGCCGGGTCGGCGCTCGGCGCCGATGCCGGTCAGGCTCTCACCACAATGGGCGAGCAGGGCGTTGACCAGCGTGCCCGTCTCGGCGCCCGGCGCCGGGTGGACAACCATCCCAGCGGGCTTGTCGACGACGATCAGGTCCGCGTCCTCATAGAGCACATCAAGCGGGATCGCCTCGGGTTCGGGGCGCGCCTGCGCGGCGGGCGGCAGCACGAGCCGGAACCGCTCCCCCGGCTTGACTTTGCGGCTCGGCTCGGCGACGACGCGGTCGTTCTGGTCGCGGAGCGCGCCCTCGCCGATGGCTGCGGTCAGGCGGGAGCGGGAGAGGCCCGCCTCATCGCCCGCCAAGGTTGCCAGTGCCCGATCGAGGCGGACGCCTGCCAGCTCGAGCGGGATGGTGAAATCGGTCACGCGGTCTGTCGCGCCGGGCGGGTGGGGCACGGGAGCGGATGACATGCGAGAGACCCCTGCCGGTTCGGGGCAGCCGGGGGTGGATCCGGAGGAGCTTCCGGAACCGCCGACCCTACGGCGCCTCAGACTGTTGGTGAGCACGCTGATGGTGGCGCTCATCCTCGGCATCTTATCGGTGGCCGCGGTGCTTGTCATCCGGCTGGGCGGGATCGCGCCGGCTGCCGCGCCGGTGCCTGAGCTCACTCCCATTGCCGCCGACGCCTTGCGCCTGCCCGCAGGTGCCGAGGTTCAGGCCATCGGTCGAGCGGGCGGGGAGATCCTGGTGCTGAGCCGCGATTCCGATGGGGTCGAGCGCTTGCGAGCCTTCGATGCGGAGAGCGGTGCCGCGCGCTCGGTGACCGAGGTTATCCGGGACTAGCCGTTCGCAGCGCGCGGCAGGAAGCCGCCCTTGGTGCGCCGACGCTCGTGCTGCTCGACCCAGGGGGGCAGATCGGAGGCCGCCATCGGCTTGCCGATCCCGAAGCCCTGCAGACCGTCGCAGCCAAGCTCGCGCAACAGGCGCCATTCGCTCTGGGTCTCGACGCCTTCAGCCAGCGCCTCGATCTCAAGCGTGTGGGCCAACTGGATCATCGCCTCGGTCATCTGGCGGATGCGCGGGCGCAGGTGCAGATCGCGGACGAAGGAGCGGTCGATCTTCAACCGCGACACGGTCTGATGGCGGAGACAGGACAAGGCAGCATGGCCCGTGCCGAAATCGTCGATCTCGATATGGAACCCGGCTGCGGCCAAGACCTCGATCGTCTTCATCACTGGATCGTCGTCATCCAGGATCAGGGCCGATTCGAGAACCTCCACCGACAGATCGGCTGGGCTGAGATCGTGCCGATCGAGCGCGAACATCAGCTGCGCGCAAAGATCCGGGTTGCGCAGGGCATGCGCCGTGAAGTTCAGGCTGAGGCGCGGTATCGGCAACCCCGCAGCCCGCCAGTCGGCCAGGGCCTCGAGCGAGCGGCGGAGCATGATGTCGCCGATCCGCCCGTCGATATGTGCCTTCTCGGCGATCTCGAGGAAGAAGAGCGGGTTCAGCAGGCCCCTCTGTGGGTGACGCCAGCGCACCAAGGCTTCGACGCCGGTGATGATGCCGGTCTTCGCATCGATCTGCGGTTGGAAATGGGGCTCGATCTCCCCGGCGACGATGGCCTGCATCAGCTCTTGGGCCGTCTGGCGGCGCGCGGCGAGGCGCTGGCGCATATCGGTTGAGAAATAGACCGAGCCGCCCTCCTCTCGCGCCCGCGACCGCGCGATATCGGCATTGGCGAGCAGTTTGGCTGCGGGCTCGACCCGACCCTGCCGGGCGGCGATGCCGATGACGACCTCGAGCCGCACGGTGGTGCCAAAGACCTCGATGGGACGCCCCACTTGCTCGATCACCGTGACGGCCAAGTCCTGCAAGCCCTCGGCATCCACGGCGCGAGGGATCGCCAGCACAAAGGCGTCGGCATTTACGCGCGCGACGAGGTCCTCCGACAGGCCAATCTCACCGAGATTGTCGGCGGCGAAGCTGACGAGCCGCTCACCGGTCTCCCACCCCAAGGTGGTGTTGATCGCATGGAGGCCAACCAGATCGATGTGCAGCACGCCGAGCGGCGCGTCAATCTCCAGCGTCTCAAGCCGGGCGAGTAGATTGCGCCGGTTTGGCAAGCCGGTCAGCCCATCGAACAGCAAGGCCCGCTCGACATCGTCTTTGGCCGCCATCAGAGCATGGGTTCTCTCGGCGACCGTCGAGAGAATCGGCCGCAGGGCGAGGCGCCAGATGATGAGGAAAGTTGCCAATGCGATCCCGGCCACTGCCTTGGCCATCAGGGAGACGCGGTCGGCCAGACTGGCGAGATAGGTTTTTTTTAGCTGGATGAGGTCCGACAGACCCCGATCGATTCGCCGCCCAACAAGCCGTGAGAGCTTGCGCGAGGCCCTGCGCGCGTCGCGTGCCGCGGCGGGATCGCGGGTCTCGCCCGCCGTCACCGCAAGGGCATGGGCCTCTTCCAGCATCGCGGCGAGCCCATGGGGCTGTCGGCGCAACAAAGCGACCTGGGCCGGATCACCGACCCGCAACGTGGTGCTGATGACCAGGGCGGCGGTTCTTGCAAACTCGCCGAGTGCACTCGCAAACCGCTCCTGCGCCAGCATGCCATGGGCTGGGCTGCTGGCGGTTTGGAGCGTCGCAGCCTCATCGGCCAGCCGATCTGCGATCAGCCGCATACGTTCGATCCGCGCGACCTGTTCCACGCTGCTGTTGTTGGCCTGGACAATGCGGTCAAAGGCGAAGTAGCCCGCGCCGAAAAGGAGAGAGCACATCACCAAGGTCGCGACCATGGCGAGGCGAAGACGCGCCCATAGCTGTTTGTCCTCGTCGCTGACGCGACCCTCGCCAACCTGGTCCATGACGGAAGCTTGGTCGCGTTTCGTTAAACTTCGGTTTTTACCTCGGGACGGCCGTCCTCTCCGAGATCGCGATAGGCGGGCCATCCGGGCAACGGATCGGCCTCGAAGACCCCGCGCATCACAGCCCGCGCCACGCAATCGGCCGCCGCCGAGCCGAGCTGCATCAGGGCGCGGCTGTCCTTTGGGCCGGGCCTCTCTGCGGTCGACAGCACAAAGACCGTGTCCCCATCAAAGGGCGCATGCACCGGGCGGATGGCGCGCGCAATGCCGTCCTGGGCCATCACCGCGATGCGCTCCGCCTCGGCGCGGGTCAGCCGCGCATCGGTGGCCACGACCGCAAGCGTCGTGTTGGGGCCAAGGCGCTGTGGCTCGGGATCGGACTGCGGGGCTGCCTTTGGCGGTGTCTGGCCGCCGAGCTCGCCGCGCCGCTCGAGCCACCAGGTCCAGAACACCCGGCTCCCCGGCATCAGGACCGAGCCGATGGGGTTGGCGATCGCCAGGGCGCCGACCACGCCCACAGCGGTGGCTGCCGAGGCGGTGCCCGTGCCGCCCTTGACCGCGCCTGCCGTGGCTCCCAGACCCGCGCCGGCATTGCCGAGCCGGATCGCTGTGTCCGCTGCACCGACCGCCGCGTGGCCGAGCGCGAACCACGGTGGTGTGTCCCATTGCGCCGGCCCTCCGACGGCGAGATCGAACAGGATGGCCGCGGGCACGATGGGAACATGCAGGCCGGCCAGCGCGATCCCGCGCCCTTGGCGGCGCAGCGCGTCCATCACGCCCCCTGCCGCATCCAATCCAAAGGCCGAGCCGCCGGAAAGCACCACAGCATCGACGGTCTGTACTGTGCGCTCTGAGGCCAGAGCGGCCGTCTCACGCGTCCCTGGGGCGCCACCTCGGACATCCACCGCTGCGACAGCCGGGCGGTCGGGCAGGACGACCGTCACACCTGTGGTCAAGTCCCGGTCCTCGGCCTGGCCGACGCGCAGTCCTGCGACGTCGGTGATGGCGTTTTGCGGTCCCGGTTGATCCACGCGCTGCTCCCTCCCCTGAGTGGTTAGCCCGGGCGAGGGGCGGCGGCGCGCGCGAGGCGGTCGTTGATCGCGAGGCCAAGGCCGCGTCGCGGGATCGGTCCAACGGCGATGGTGCCGCCCGGCGCCGTCACGGCATCGAGGTTGCGCAGAGCGGCAAACAGGCGCGCCGCCGCTTCGGTCAGATCCCCGCTCTCGGACAGGCTCACGGCCGGGCCCGTGGCGGTGGGCGGAACGGGGCCGAGGCCGAGCCAGGCCTCGTCAGCCTCGGGACCGATCGCGTCGAGCCGAAGGCGCGCGCGCGGCGCATAATGACTCTGCAGCTGTCCAGGGGCTTGGATCGCGCCACCGGCCGCGGATTTCGGCACGGCGCCCAAGGACGCGGCCAACTGCTCTTGGGTCAACCCGCCGGGCCGAAGGAGAATCGGCTGATCCTCGGCAAACCCGATGATCGTCGATTCGATCCCCACCGCACAGGGACCGGCATCGAGCACCGCCGTGACCTGCCCTTTGAGACCCTCCAGTACGTGGTCCGCTGTGGTTGGGCTGACCGCTCCTGAAGGGTTGGCCGATGGGGCAGCAAGGGGCAGGCCCGTCGCGGCTAGCAGCGCCTGTGCGACGGCATGGGCGGGCACCCGGACTGCGACTGTGGACAGGTCGGCATGGACGGGCGCCGCGAGGCCCGCATCGGCCCGGGCGGGCAGCACCAGCGTAAGCGGGCCCGGCCAGTGCCGCTCCGCCAAACGCGCGGCAGCGCCCGGCAAATCGACGAGACGCTCGGCCGCCGCCTGATCGGTGCAATGCACGATCAACGGGTTGTGGGCGGGGCGGCCCTTGGCGGCGAAAATGGCCGCTGTCGCTGCCTCTGAACGGGCATCCGCGCCGAGCCCATAGACCGTCTCGGTCGGAAAGGCGACCAGCGCGCCGGTGCGCAACAGCCGGGCCGCCTCGGCGATGCCTGTCGCCGTTGCCTCCAGCCGTATCGTCCCATCGTCGGCCCGGTCGGCCATATTACGGTTCCCCAAGATGATTGCGGCGACGGGTCGCCGCTTGCCTCCTGCCTTCCGCCCGCGCTATCCCCCATAACAACGGTGTCCGCAAGCGCTGAGCATCGGGCGACCGATAGGGAGGACCCTCGATGAGCTACCGTGCCCCCATCGCGGAGATGGAGTTCTGCGCCGATCTTGTCGGTCAAGCGAGCCTCGCCGAGACCGACCGCTTCGCCGAGGCCGGAGCGGAGACGCGCGCTCTGATCCTGGACGAGGCAGCGCGCATGGCCGAGGACATTTTGGTGCCACTCGACTTGGCCGGAGATCGGACGCCGGCGCGGCTCGAGAACGGTGTGGTGCGCACCTCACCCGGCTATGCCGACGGTTTTCGCGCCATCGCCGAGGGCGGCTGGATCGGCCTGGCCGCAGACCCCGAGAACGGAGGAATGGGCCTGCCGCAAAGCCTGGCGGTGATGGTCAACGAGATGCTGGCCTGCTCCTGCCTGTCGCTCTCGCTCTGCCCGCTGATGAGCCAGGGCCAGATCGAGGCGCTCGAGGCCCATGCCGCGCCGGACCTTGCCCGCCGGCTGGTGCCGCCGCTGGTCGAGGGGCGCTGGACCGGGACCATGAACCTCTCCGAGCCGCAAGCGGGCTCGGATGTGGGCGCGCTCTCGACCAAGGCCGAGGACAAGGGCGACGGCACCTTCACCATCACCGGCCAGAAAATCTGGATTTCTTGGGGCGACCACGACATGGCCGAGAACATCGTGCATTTGGTGCTGGCCCGCCTCCCCGGTGCGCCGGTGGGCACCAAAGGGATCAGCCTCTTCGCCGTTCCGAAGTATCTGCCTGACGGCGACGGGAACCCGGGCACGCGCAACGCCGTGCGCACCATCAGCCTCGAGGAGAAGCTGGGGCTGCACGGTTCGCCCACTTGCGTCTTGGCCTATGAGGGTGCGACCGGTTGGCTCGTCGGGCCCGAACAGGGCGGCATGGCCGCGATGTTCACGATGATGAACAATGCGCGCCTCGGCGTCGGCATTGAAGGCCTTGCGGTGGCCGAAGCGGCCACCCAAAAGGCGCTGGCCTATGCCGCCGAGCGCAAGCAGGGCCGCACGAGCGATGGTACGCCGACGATCTCCGGTCACCCGGATGTGCGGCGTATGCTGCTGACCATGGTCGCCCGCACCCGGGCCGCTCGGGCGATCTGCTATGATTGCGCGCTGTCGATCGATCTGGCGCGTGCGGCCGGCTCGGAGGAGGCACGCGCGCGCCACAATGCCCGCGCCGCCGTCCTCACGCCGATCGCCAAGGCCTATGGCACACAGACCGGGATCGAAGTCGCGGATATCGGCATTCAGGTGCACGGCGGCGTCGGCTATGTCGAGGACACGGGTGCTGCTCAGCTGTGGCGCGATGTGCGGGTCACGGCGATCTATGAGGGGACCAACGGCATCCAAGCCATGGATCTGGTGGGCCGCAAGCTGTCGCTCGACGGAGGCGCCGCCGTGCTCGGCCTGATCGGTGAGGTTGGTGAGACCGCCGAGGCCCTCGCCCGGGCAGGCGAAGGCGATTGGGTCGAGGCGCTCACCGCCGCCCGCACGACCGCCGAGGCGGCCACCCAGTGGATGCTGGCCCAGGGCGAGATGGCGGATCGCTTCGCCGGAGCGGCTGCGTATCTGCGCATGATGGCCTTGGTGCTCGGCGCCCATCACCTGGCGCGCGCTGCGCTGCGCGACGCGACCCGGCGCCCGGTCGCTGCGTTTTTCGTCGGTCAGTTGCTTCCGCAGGTCCAGGGCGAAGCTGCGGCGGCCATGGCGGGCTCCGGCGCGCTCTATGACTGGGATCCGGCGGGGGCCGCGTGAGCCTCGCCGCCCGCCAGCCGCCGGAGCCCGAGCTGACGCCACCAGAGCCGGGCGACGCCATTCCGGTTGCCGAGGGCGTGCTGTGGGCACGGCTGCCCTTGCCCATGGCGGCGCTGAACCACGTCAATGTCTATGCCCTCGACGATGGCCCGGACGGGTGGACGCTGGTCGACACCGGCATCGACTGGGGTGCTGGGCGCGCGGCCCTGGCCGCTCTGCGTACAGGCCCGCTCGGGGGGCGCCCGATCCACCGGGTCGTGCTGACCCACCACCACCCCGACCATATCGGGCAGGCGGGCCCCTTGGCGCTCGAGGGTGCCGAGATCGTCACCACCCGCATCGCCTGGCTGACCGGGCGGATGCTGCAGCTCGATGTGCAGGATCACCCGACCCATGGACAGATTGCCTTTCGCCGCGATGCGGGCGTGGATGCCGACCGGCTCGAGGCCTATGCCAAGGAGCGTCCCTTCAACTTCGCCGATTGCGTGGCGTCGATTCCGCTCGGCTATCGCGCGGTCGACGAGGGTGACTGGATCGAAGCGGCCGGTCGGCGCTGGCAGGTGCGGCTTGGCGAAGGGCATGCCCCGGCGCATCTGACGCTGTGGTCCGAGGACGGCGCCTTGCTGCTCTCGGGGGACCAAGTCCTGCCCGGCATCTCGCCCAATATCGGTGTTTATCCGACCGAGCCCGAGGCCGATCCCCTGGCCGGCTGGCTCGAGACCTGTCGGCGCTTTGCCGCCCTCGGCGCTGATCCCTTGGTGCTGCCTGGGCACAAGCGGCCCTTTCGCGGCTTGGCCCAGCGGCTGGCTCAGCTGATCGAGAACCATGACCACGCGCTCGAGCGGATCGAGGCCGCCCTGCGCACCGAACCGCTGAGCGCGGTCGGCCTCTTCCCGGCCCTCTATCGGCGCCCGATCGGCGATGGCGAGTATGGCCTGGCCATGGCCGAGGCCATCGCCCACGCCAACCATCTCTATTGCGCCGGGCGCGTCACCCGCCATCGCGGAACGGACGGGGCCTGGCTCTACCAACCAATGGAGGCCGCATGACTGACCAGACTCGCACGGCGGCGCGCGCCGTTCGCGCCGATGCACCGGCCAGCGCCTCGGCCGAGAACCAGCCGCTGCCGGCGGCCCTCACCGCCAAGAGCCCGGCGCAGAAGAGCCCGGTGGAATGGGCCTATCAGCGCCTCGTGCTCTATATCCGCAAATTCGAGGAGAGCCTCGATGCGGAACACGAGGTGGGTCTTGGCTTTGCCGGATCGGATGCGGGCACGCTGCACATCCAAGGGCTGGGCTATTTCGCTCCCGACATTCTCACGTTTTATGGCCGCGATCCCTCGGGCATGCAGACCCATCTGGTGCAGCATGTGAGCCAGCTCAACGTGATGCTGAAGGCCGCGCCGAAGCAGGCCGAGACGCCCACGCGAATCGGCTTTGTGCTCTCGCAGGATCTCGAGGCGGGCATGGAGGACGGAGGCGGGGAGCCCTCAGCGTGAGCGCTGCCGAGCTTTCGCTTTGGTTCGACTTTGCCTCGACCTACAGCTATCCGAGCGTGATGACGGCCGAAGCGCGTGCCGCGGCCCGTGGGCTCCGGCTGCGCTGGCGGCCCGTCCTGCTCGGTCCGATCTTCGCGGCCCAAGGATGGCGCGACTCGCCGTTCAACCTCTACCCCGCCAAGGGCCGCTATATGTGGCGCGATCTCGAGCGGATCTGCGCGACCGAGGGCTTGCCCTGGCGCCAACCCGAGATTTTTCCGGCCCACAGCCTCCTCGCCGCGCGCGTCTCGGTTGCAGGGCGTGAGACCCCCTGGCTCGGCGATTTTGTCCGCGGTGTCTTTCGCGCCCAATTCGCCGACGGGTCGGATATCGCCAAGCCGGAGACCCTGGCTGCGGTGCTCGCCGAGATCGGCGCGGGAGGCGAGGCTCTGGAGGCGGCGGCCAGCGAGCCCGTCAAACAAACGCTACGGGCCGAGGTCGCGGAGGCGCAGCGGCTGGGCCTGTTCGGCGCCCCCAGTTTCACCGTGGGCGAGGAGCTGTTTTGGGGCCATGATCGCATGGCGGCCGCGCTCGACTGGGCCGGGCGCTGAGCCGTCCCGACCTGCGGCCACCCGCCCGGTGGTGCAATTGGGGGTTCGCCGCTATGGACTTGGCCCGCAGAGCGGAGCAGACAGCCATAGCGTCTCGGTCGGGCCCGGGATGCTTGCAGCGAAAGGAGACGGTCGATGGGTGAGTACAAGCACGGATCCAAGGACATCACCGAGAACGTTCAGATGTTCAACGGCTTTCTGAAGGCCAGCGCGATCGTCTTTGGCATCGGCGCGGTGATCCTGATCTTCCTGGCCTTTGTCGGCACCTGACCGCCGGGACGGCCGTTCAGGCTAAGGCCTCGCGGGAGAGCGCGTGCCAAGCAGCATCCGAGCGGTCCAGCGCCTCAGACAGCGGCGGGGCGGCCAAGCGCTCGCCATCCATGTCGATCAGCGCCAACTTGGCGAGTTTGTCGATGGCGTCGTCGATCTCGAAATCCACCTCGGCGCCGAACCGGTCGTGGAGCCAGCGCTCAATGCGGTGATCGAGCTCTGCCTGGGTCAGGGGCTCTCCGGCCCGGCGCAGCAGCGCATAGGCCAACAGCGCCTCTTTGACCTCCGAGTCCTCTGACGCGCCGATCAGCATGTCGAAAAATCCGGCATTGTTGGTGACGCTGTTGAAATAGGCGTTCTCGGCCACCTGCTTCTGATAGCGCAGCTTTTGGCGCTCATACTTCACCCATTGGCGCAGCAGGAACCCGCCCAGCGCGCCGAGCCCCGAGAGCGCCGCCAGAGCCTGCTTGACCGCATCCTCCTCGACCGTGCCGGCGATCCCCAGATAGGCGCCGACCACCACCAGCAGCACCGAGAGGGCGGGCACGATGTTGAGCAGGATCGGCACCCCGCCCGCAAGGGCCGGCACCCCCAGGATCAGCTTGTCCCGCACGCTCATGACCACGCGAGCATTGGGGTAGAGCGTCCGCAGATCTGCCTGCGGGATGTCGCGGAACAGCTTGAGATAGATCCCGCCCGGGCGCAGCCGGTCCGCCTCGTGGCCCGCCGGCGCAAAGACCGGGTCGATACCGGCCACCAGGATCACATGCTCGAAGACCGGCGCCTCGACTGTCTCGCGGCGGAGCCCGAACAGCTTTGGCACGGTTATGCTGCGTCCCCGTCGCCCGCGCCCATAGAACCGCAGCACGTCGAAGCCGTCCTCGGTGACCCGCACCTGGGCATTCACGCGCCCGGCGGCATCTTGGGCCGGGAGCAGCTCGTCCTGCTCGAGCGCCCGGAAATTGGCCGCCTGAATCGCCTCCTCGAGGGTCTCGAGAAAGGCGGCGCGCACAGGCGGATCGGCCGGCAGCGCGCCCTTGCCGGGCTGGTCGGGATTGAAACCGAGATAGAGTTCCTTCAGCCGCTCGCGCAGCTCGAAGAACTCGATGTGGAACAACAGGGTCAGCCGGCGGGCCAACGTGTCAAAGGCGTCGCGGGTCTCGCCCTCGGGCAGTTCCTCGGACAGCTTGGCCACCAGAACTCGCCGGCCGACGGGGATATAGCGCCCACGTGGCGGATGATCAGGGCTCGCCTCTGCGTCCATCGCTGCGCTATTCCCCAGCTGCCCGGTCAAGCGCCCGCAGCCAGTTCTCGCGGCAGATCTTCGCGATCAGTGCCTCGCCATAGCTGGCCTGGCGCATGGCCGCCACAAGCCGCCCCAACCCTGTGACGTCGCCGATCTCGTTCGGCAGCTCGCACCCGTCGAAATCCGAGCCCAGCGCGACCCCATCCTCACCCAAACGCTCGAGCAGGTGATCGAGATGGCGCAACATCATCTCGATTGGCGTGTCGTTCTCGTGTCGGCAATCGGGCCGCAGGAAACAGACATGGAAGTTCAACCCGACCAGACCGGCGCTCTCGGCCACCGCGTCGAGCTGGCGATCGGTCAGGTTGCGCGCATTGGGTGAGACCGCATGTGCGTTCGAATGCGACGCAATGAGCGGCCGCGAGGCGATCCGGGCGACATCCCAAAACCCGGCCTCGCTGAGATGGGCGAGGTCCACCAGGATGCCGAGCGCTTCGCAGGCGCGCACCAGATGGTGGCCAGCCTCGGTCAGCCCGGATCCGAGCTCGATCTGGGGCCGATAGGACATAGGCGCGCCTTCCCCGAAGGCGTTCGGCCGTGACCAAACCAGCCCCAAGGAGCGCAACCCGGCGGCGTGGAGCACCTCGAGCGTGTCGAGATTGGTGTCGATGCATTCGGCGCCCTCGATATGAGGCACCATGGCGATGCGATCGGCGGCCATGGCGGAGCGCACTTCGTCGGCCGAGAGGCAGATCGCCACGTCTTGCGGATGTCTCCGCGCCAGACGCTGCATCCGCGCGAACAGCGCCATGGTGAAGGCCAAAGCCGTCGGCTGGTCCACCGGTCGGAAATGGGCCGGATCCACGCGGTCATAGGGGGTGTCGAGGTCATGCACCCGGGCCGGCGTGTACATGGCAAAGAGCCCACCGGCAAAGCCGCCCTGGCGCGCGCGGGGCAGGTCGATGTCGAGATCGGGCGCGCCGGCTCCGAAATCGAGCGCCGTCTTGGTCCGCTCGGCCACCTCAAGCTTCAGCAGCGTGTCGTTGTGCCCGTCGAACACCGAAACCGGCGGGGTGGCGAAGCGGTCGTGCATCGGTCTGACCTCCTCAGCCTCGGGCGCTGTCATGAGAGGGTCCTGACGCCGGGGTGACCGGTGGAACCTCTCACGCAGATGGGGTCGCCGCATATGGCCCAGGGGCGGGCGCTGCGGTGACATGCGCAAGATCGTTGCTGAGAGGCCAAAAGGTCAACCCCTGCCGGTCTCTGCGCCGCCTTCTGGCGGCAACCGGGTCGCCCCTGCGGCCGGGGCGTTGCCGCGATGCCCCTTTGCGGTGGCCGCCGAGCGGCGCAAGGCCGTAAGAGATCGCGGACCGACCTCTGATTCGCCTGGTCTCACAGCACCGTATCGAGCGCCGTCGCCAGTTTGTCCGTCAGCTCGCCGATCTGGTCGTCAGAGATGATAAAGGGCGGCGCCAGCAGGACATGGTCGCCGCGCTGCCCATCCAGCGTGCCTTGCATCGGATAGCAGATGAGCCCGGCCTCGAAAGCCGCCTTTTTCAGGCGCGGGGCGATCCGGCGGTCGGGGTCGAAGGGCGTCTTGGTCTCTCGGTCGACCACAATCTCGATCCCGCGGAACAGTCCGCGCCCGCGCAGATCGCCCACATGGGGGTGCTGGCCGAAACGGGCCTCGAGCGCGCCCGCAAGCCGTTCGCCCTGGACCTGCGCGTGGTCAACCGCCCCACCGGTCAGCTTGCGCAGAACCGCGAGACCCGCCGCCGCCGCCGTCGGGTGCCCGATATAGGTGTGCCCGTGCTGAAAGAAGCCCGAGCCTGCGGCGATGGTGTCATAGATCTCAGCTGTGCAGAGCATCGCGCCGATGGGCTGATAGCCGGCGCCGAGCCCCTTGGCGATGACCGCGATGTCTGGGGCGATGCCGTCCTGCTCCGAGGCCCACAGCGTGCCGGTGCGCCCCATGCCGCACATCACCTCGTCCAGGATCAAGAGCATGCCGTGGCGGTCGCAGATCTCGCGGATCGCTTTGAAATAGCCTGGGGCCGGCGGCACGGCGCCCATGGTGGCGCCGACGACGGGCTCGGCCATGAAGGCCATCACGGTCTCGGGGCCGAGGCGTTCGATCTCGGCCTCGAGCGCCGCTGCGGCACGCAGGCCGTACTCGTCAGCGCTCTCGCCGTCCTGCTGATGGCGATAGGCGAAGCAAGGATCGATATGGCTCATCTCGAGCAGCAGCGGCGCAAATTGCTGGCGCCGCCAGGCATTGCCACCGGCCGAGAGCGCGCCGAGCGTGTTGCCGTGATAGCTCTGGCGCCGCGCGATAAGGTGGCGCCGCTCGGGCTGGCCGCGCTCGACAAAGTACTGCCGGGCGAGCTTGATCGCGGCCTCGGCGCCCTCGGACCCGCCCGAGACGAAATAGACCCGGTCGAGACCCTCGGGCGCCGTCTCGATCAGCAGATCGGCCAGCGCCTCGGCGGGCTCGGAGGTGAAAAAGCCGGTATGGGCAAAGGCCACCCGGTCGAGCTGGTCCTTGATGGCTGCGATCACGTCCTGGTCCCCGTGGCCGAGGCACGAGACCGCCGCGCCGCCCGAGCCGTCGAGATACCGCTTGCCGTCGCGATCGATCAGATAACAGCCCTCGCCCCCCACGGCGACAGGCGGGTTCAGCTTGGAATGCCTGGGGAAGACATGGCTGGGCGCAGGGCTTGAGGGCTGGGCGGTGGCGGACATGGGGCGGGCCTTTCGTGGCCATTTGTGAGCCTCCCTACCCTAGGCGCGCGCCGCATGAAGCTCAAGTCGAGGGGGCGCCCGTGATCAATCGCGGAACTGCAGGTCGTAGAGCCGGCCATAGAGCCCGCCGCCCTCACGCAGATCGGCATGAGAGCCGCTCTCCTGCACGCGCCCGTCCTCGATCACGTGGATCACGTCCGCATGGCGCACGGTCGACAGGCGGTGGGCGATCACGATGGTCGTCCGGCCTTTCATCAGCCGTTCCAGCGCCTCGGTCACCACGGCCTCGGACGCCGCGTCGAGCGCTGAGGTTGGCTCGTCGAGCAGCAGGATCGGCGCCTCGCGCAGCATGGCGCGCGCGATCGCCACGCGCTGGCGCTCTCCGCCCGAGAGCTGCGCCCCGTTCTCGCCGATCTCGGTGGCATAGCCCTTGGGCATCTTGCGGATGAACTGGTCGGCATTGGCGGCCTTTGCGGCGGCCTCGACCTCGGCATCGGTGGCCCCGAGCCGGCCCATGCGGATGTTCGAGCGCACATCGCCCTCGAACAGATAGGCGTCTTGCGCCACATAGGCGATCGCTTTGCGCAGGCTGTCGAAGGTCACCTCGCGCAGGTCCTGCCCGTCGATCCGCACGCGGCCCCGGCCCGGGTCGAAAAAGCGCTCGATCATGGCAAAGACGGTGGATTTACCGGCGCCTGAGGGGCCGACCAAGGCGGTCACTTTGCCAGCCGGCGCAACCAGGTCGATGCCGCGGAGCGCCGGCGATTTCTGTCCATAGCGGAAGCGCACGCCCTCGAGCCGCACCTCCCCGCCTTGGACCGTCAGTGGGCGGGCATCGGGCGCCTCGGAGATCTTGGGCGGGTTGTCGAGCAGCTTGTAGAGCATCTCGACTCCGACCAAAGCCGCGGAGAGCGTGATGTTCAGCCGCGCCAGCCGCTTGGCCGGGTCATAGGCCAACAGCAGGGCGGTGATGAAGGAGAAGAACGCCCCCGGATCGCCCCCCGCGTAGACCACCCGCCAGCCGCCATAGGCGATGACCGCTGCGATCGCGAGGCCACCAAAGGTCTCCATCAGTGGGTTGGTCGCCGCCTGCGCCTGGGCGATGCGGTCGCCGCGCTCGCGCACATCCTCGACAGCCGCCTCCATATCGTCGCGCATACGGGGCTCGAGCCCAAAGGCCTTCACCACCTTGGCGCCCTGGGCGGTCTGCTGGATCGTGGTGATGATCTTGGCCATCGAAAGAAGCTCGGCCCGAGCCACCGCCTTGACCTTCTTGACCAACAACCACTCGCCATAGGCGATGGGCGGCCCGACCAAGAGCGCGATGCCCGCCAGCATCGGGTCCTGCACCAGCATCACGATCCCCAGCGCCACCAGCGTCAGCAAATCGCGGCCCATGGTGGTGACGACGAGGTTGATCGCCTCGCGCGCCGAGCGAGCGTTCTGGCTAAAGCGCATCGAGAGCTGGCCGGTCGTCATCTTGTCGTAGAAATCCAGCCGGTGGCGCTGCACATGATCAAACAGGCGCATCTGGATATCGGCCACGACCCGGTTGCCGACGCGGGTCAGGATCACCGCCTGAACATAGCTGGCGAAGCCCTTGACCGTGAAGATCGCGGCCACCGAGCCCGCCAGGATCCACACCATCTGCGGATTGCGGTCGATGAAGATGTCGTTGATCACATCGCGCATCAGCCAGGCGCTGAGGCCTGTGGTGCCGGCCACCAAGGCCATGAAGACAAAGGCCACCGCAAAGCGGCGCCAATGCTGCAGCCCGTTCTCGCGGACCAGCCGGGCCAGCAGCGCCAGATCCGTGGGCGGCTTCTGCGCGGGTTTGGCCTCGCCAGCGCCGGGCGTGCGATAGCCGGCCGTCTGCTCGGCTTGCTGCGGCTCTTCGGTCATCGGGTGGAGGTCATGCTGCGGGCCAGGGATCAGCGCCGGAGCCCGACGGCGGGACGCAGGCCGCCACCGACCTGCTGCGCCTCCGCCGCGGCGGCCCCCGCCTCCCATCGCTTGGCGCAGGCCTGAAGAGCCTCGGCCGCCGCCGAAATGCGCAC
This sequence comes from Pseudomonadota bacterium, assembly GCA_039187815.1. Classification (GTDB taxonomy): domain Bacteria; phylum Pseudomonadota; class Alphaproteobacteria; order Rhodobacterales; family Rhodobacteraceae; genus Thermohalobaculum. The sequence goes on from JBCCZI010000006.1 coordinate 47,768, forward strand.
CTCGGCCCAGGTGAAATCTCGGTCGGGATAGTGCCCCGTCCAGTCGCGATAGGGCGTCGGCGACCAGGGCAGCGGGTGATAATTGGCAAAAGCCGGCCCGTACTCGGCATTGGCCGAGAAATCCGTGGCCAGAACCTCGATACCAGCCTCGAGGCTTTCGCGAATATTCAGGCCATAGCCTTCGGCCCGGTGGAGCGAAAGATACACATCCGGCGCGCGCTGCAACCCGGCAATCTCATCTGGCTCGAATTCGTGTTCGATGATGCGGATGTTGCTGGCGCCGCCGATCATCTCCTCAAGCTCGCCAATCACACAGCGCGTGCGCTTCGAGACGCGGAGCTTGAGCAGCAGTACCCTGGTCGGATCATCGCCGAACGCCGCCTGCCAGGCCGCCACATGGGCCCACGGGTTCTTGCGCGCTGGGCAGGAGCAGAGGTCCATGATGGCGAGACCGAGGAAGGCGTCCGCAGGCACGCCAAAGGCGCTTCGTTCGAACGGCGTGACGCGCGGGGGCGGCGTGACCGCATGGGCCCGGAGCGTAACAGGGATATCGCCTGCGGCCGAGGCAAGAGCGCGCCGGCTGTACTCCGACGGCGTCCAGATCTCGTGCACCACGTCGAGAGCAAAGCGCCAGTCGCCGGGAAAGATCGGCGTTTCCCAGACCCAAAGCCCGATGCGCCGGGCACGCGTCAAGCGAGCCGGCGGCACCGCGGCCAGCAGCGAGGGATAGCTGTCGGGCGGCGACAAGAGGAAGAGCGTGCCGATCTCAGGCCCGCTCGGGTGCACCAAGGCCGGGCCGTCCTGGCGTGTCGCCGCCAAATCAATCGTCTCGATATCGGGCCATGCCGCGCGCAGGCGTTCCAGCTCATAGAGCGCTGCGCGGCTGAGCCCGCTGGCCCCGGAGAAATCGCCGAGCGCCAGGGCAGGGCCACCGCCCACAGGCTGGGCGGCTTTGGCATACGGCGCGACGGCAGCAATGTTCTCGCGGATCCAGCGGCGGCGGCGCGAGGGCATCCGGATCCTGCGCCATGCCATGGTCACGCTCCAGCGCGCTCGGGCTCGGGGCCAGCGTCGGAACCGCCGTTCCGGGTCGTCGGTCTGCTCGCTCAAGATCGGATCCGTGTGTGACGCATCGGATGCATTCGCGGTCTTAACCGCTTGGCGCCCGGGCGTCCAGCCGGCGCCGGGCGATGAGCCAAAGCTTTGCCCGGAATGCGGCGTGTCGGTCAAAGCGGCTCGGCCAGCAGCGGGCCGCCTCTCGACAACAGACTGGCCGCCATCCGATCGAAGGCGCGCACCGAGCGGGGCAGATCATAGCGATCTTCGACCCGCGCCCGCGCCGCTTGAGAGAGCGCAGCGCGTCGGTCCGGATCGGCGATCAAAGTCTTCACGGCCTCGGCGATATGGGCCACATCCGGGGCGGGCAGCAGGATGCCGGCATCGCCCACCACCTCGATGAAGCCGCGGGCCCGGCTGGCGATCAGCGCGGCGCCCGAGGCCATCGCTTCGACCGCCACCCGGCCGAAGCTTTCTTCTCCTTGCGTCGGTGCCACCGCGATCTCGGCCCGCGCCATCCAATCCCGTACCTCGTCGTGGCGGGCATTGGTGATCATGTCGACCCGGTCGCCGAGCGGGGCGAGCGCGGCCTGCACCTCCGTCTCATAGGCCTCTTGGCCGGGCGCCGATGCGACGACAAAGACGGCCCGCCAATCGGGCGCGTTGGCCAGGGCCTCTGCAATGCCGGCGGCCGCCTCGAGCACGCCTTTCTCAGGCGCGAGCCGCCCGACAAAGAGCGCTATCGGCTCCTTTGCCCGATCCGCCGACCAGAGGCCCGCATCGACGCCATTGGGGGTCACGTGCACGCCAGGCCGCATGCCGGGCCAAAACTGATCAAAGCTTTCGCGGCACTGTTCACTGACAAATGCGACCGCCGAGAGCCGGTTGAACAGCATCCGCTTCCACTGGCCCGAGAACCAATGGCGCGGCGGATTCTGAAAGTTGTGCCGAACCAGTGCCACCGGCGTGGTCGGGAACCGGGCGGCCAAGCGTGCCGCTGTCGGTAGATGCTGATGGGCGACGATCAGATCCGGCCTCTCCTCGCGCAGCAGGCGCTCGAGATGGCCCTTTGGCCGACCCCGGGGCCAAAAGCGCGCGCGGACATCTGGGAAGGGCGCGTCGACCTCTTCGGCAAAGACCGTGATCGCATCGCGAAATCGGCTCCAGAGCGCGGTTTCGTGGATATGGAGATCGATGGAGGTCGCCGCACTGGGCGTAAAGCGCATGTTGCGCGGTGCGACCAGCGCGATCTTGACGGGGCGAGACAGCTCTATGGACGGCGCTGGGCGCTCGGTGCTCAGGGCGGCGGGGCGCATGGTCTCGGCCGAATAGGGGGGTACCTCATCGGAACTGGCATGCAGGGTCCCCTGCTCTCGCCGGGCCCGGGGATCGGTGTCACCAAGGCGACCGGGCGTGTATGACGACTGTGTGACGCCAGTACCACTACAGGCGCCCACGTCCCGGCTGTCAACCGTCCGCGGTGCGCACTGATTGCTCACGATGCACCGCCGGACTTTTGCGCCAAGAAGAGATGCGATCGGAAGGGACCGTGGCGCCCGGCGGCGAAGTCCTCCTGGACCTCAAGCGGCACCAGCCCGCTTTCGGCCAGAAGGCGGAAGACCTCGGACTGTGGCAGCACATGCATCTCCATTCCGGCGCCCCCGGCCTTGTCCTTGGTGAGCGTGTACTCGTAGCGCCGTCCATAGGTCACCACCTGGAAAAGCGCAATCGCTCCGGGCGCCAGCGCGCCGAACACCTGCGCCAAGATCGCCGCCTGCACGGGGGGCGGATTGTGCTGAAGCACCATGCGGGTGAATAGAAAGTCGTGGCCGGCGGCAATCTTGCCGTAATCGTCAACGGTCGCCGCACGGGTCAGGGTGACGTTGGAGATCCCGGCGGCGGCAAGCTCACGCTCGGCGACCGTGAGGTGCGCGGCAGAGATGTCGATGCCGGTCACATGCTGAAAGCGTCCCGCAAGCGCGCGGGTCGCCCGCCCGACCCCGCAGCCGATCTCGACGCAGCGCCGATCCGCCGCGCGGGCTGCTGGCACACGCTCGAGCGCGGCGTCGATCAGCACCCCTTCGATCTCGGCGCTGTCGTCGAAGGCCTGGCGGTTCGCCTCGAGCGCATCGGGCCGGAACGAGTCATGGGTGAGCACGGACCAGTGCGGCGCTTCATCGCCGAGTTTCGCCCAAGCGCGGGCGACCCGGTCCCAAAGCGCCTCGCGCGCGGCGCCCTCGGCCGAGGTCTCGATCGTCCCGAGAGGCGGCATGATCCCGCGCGCGAGCAGCAAAGGCTCGGAGCCCGGCCGCTGGTCGGCATGAACGGGACGCCCGGCCTCCTTCGAGCGCTCGAGCACCGCCAGCGCCGAGGCCCCCATCAGCGACCGCGCCTCGATCCGCGCATAGAGCGTGGCGAACTCCGCGCTTTGCAACAGCATCTGGCGCAGCGTCTCGGGATTGGCGACCTTCTGGTGATACTGCACGACCTTGGGGCTTTCGGGCGCCCGGCCGAGGATCGTGCGAAACATGTCGACGACCGTTTGCTCACTCAGCATTCTGCTCTCCAGCCCTTCGCCTGCCTCGCCGCCGCGGCCGACAGCCGCCTCGTGCATTGGTGCCACAGCCCACCGTTCCGGTTCACAATCGACGTGTACAACATACAGTGAACTTTACACTACAGCAAAAAGCTGTACCCTATCCATGATCGCTCAGAGCGAATCCCGCAAGGATGGGGACCAAGTCCATGTACGTTCATAACCAGAAGACCAGCGAAGCCGATGTCCAGGCGCTGCGTCGCGCCGGCGGACAGTGGCTTAAAGAACTCCGCCAGAAACGCAACCTGTCGCAGCGTGAGCTGGCGCAGGCGGTGGGTGCCGAGTACTACACCTTCATCTCGCAGCTTGAGAACGGCCGTGGCCGGATCCCGCCGGACCGCTATCAGCAATGGGCCGATGCGCTTGGCATGCCGGTCTGGACGCTGGTGTTTAATGTGATGCGGTTCTATGATCCCGTGACGTTTGAGATCCTCTTTGGTAAGGAGGGCGAGCATGCGAACGACCCTTCGCGGTTCGAGATCCTGAACTGAGGGGCGCGCTGGGGATTTTGACGACGCAGATGACGACGCAGATGACGACGCAGATGACGACGCAGATGACGACGCAGACCTAGAGGCGAAGCCGGGCCAACCGGCCGCTCTGAGGGCATCACTGGTGAGAGGATATCGGGCATGACTGCATCGCTGGTCTCTCTGTTCCGCCCCCGTGAGGGATGGACGAACGAAGAGCGGGCGCAATTCGCGCGCATCGAGCGGATGCTCGAAGACGCAGGCTTTGGCGTCGACGTCGAGCACGGGATGTCCGACGAGGGCGAGCCCTGGTGCGTCTTCTGTTCGCGCGCCTCCGGCGACGTGATCATCCATGTCGCCTGCATCGACAACCGGTTCATGTTTGACAGCACGACGTTGCCGCGACCGATCGAGGGCGCGAACTTTCAGCGTTGTGCCGAGCGATTCTTCGAGGATGTCTCGCTGCCCATGCCGTTGACCGAGCGGCGAAACCGTGTGCTGCTCCACCCGAGCGCCATGCTCGCCAGCCTGTTTATCACGATTCTGCTTTACGCCCAGGCGACGACCGAGCAGCAGTTGTTCGACATCGACCCGGTAGATGTAGACAATGAGGACGGTGATGCCGTTGTGCCCGCCTCGCCCCTGGCACTGCGGATCAAATCGATCGCTCAGCAGGTGCAAGAGTTCGTCAACGGCGCCGAGAAGGACACCCAAGCTCAGGCGCACCAGGCCTATGTGAACCCGGGCATGGCGACGATCCCCGCCGGTATGGCCCTGGCGGTTATCGCGATTGCCCAGGATCTGGCGCATGCTGAGGAGTCGGGTGTCATCACTGACACCGAGGAGCCGACGCTGGCCGCGCTTTTGCGCGCCGCGGTCATGGTCGACACGCAGCCGGTTGTGGCTCCCGAGGATGAGGCAGAGGCGGTGGCCGAGGGCGATGGCGGTGAGGGCCCGTTCGCCGATCCGGCCGAGGAGCAGTTCGCCGCGGGTGAGGCCCCGGGGCAATCCGAGGAATTCGCCGCAGCAGTCTCAGCGGCGCTCGCCGGGCTCGGTGCCTTTGCTGTCGAGGTTGCGGATAGCGCTGAGGCGGCGCAGTCCCTGCTTGTCAGCGCATCGGAGGAGATGCTCTCGCTCGGGGACGTTGCGCGGCTTGCGGTGCTCGGCGATGCGGATCTCGGCGCGGAAGAGGCCGGGTCGGTCTTCGCGCTCGACACCACCGCAGATCTCAGCGCCATGTTTGCGAGCATGCTCGAGGTGACGGGGCTTGAGCAGACCGCAGCAGTCGCGTTCGAACTGGCGGGCCGGGTGTGGGAGATCGACGTGATCGAACTCGCCGCGGACACGATCCAGGAGATCGAGCTCGCGGTGTTCAGCGAGGACCGCTTCGATCTGGCGGGCCTCGACAGTGCAGGCACCTCGGTGGTCCTGGCCACGCCGCAGACCAGCATCGAGCTGGACCAACCCGATCTTGGCACGACGGTGGGACGCCCGGCCGCGACTGGCGGCTTTGGGCCCAAGATGCCGAGCGAAACCGTGGCGCAGCCGGATCCGATCGACACCCTGCCGATCGAGACCCAAGTGGCCGAGATCCTGGCCAATGACCGGGTCGTGACCGAGGACGAGTTCGACATCCTGCTCTCGGCCTTCACGGCCCAGGTGGGCGATATCGGCATCGCCAAGGGACGCGAGAGCCTGATGTTCGTCGATCTCTCGGTGACGGAGCACGTGCTGTCCCGCGACATTGAGGCGGCGACGGTTTGGCTTGAGGACGAGACCCGGGTGACCTTTGTCGGTACGGTCTGGGATTTCGACGGCTTCCTGACCTGATCCGCGGGGAGCCCGCACCGACCGCCATGTCCGACCATTCCGATGAGCCCGAGGTGCTGCGGGTGCTTGATCCGCTGCCGGCTGATCGCCTAACTCTGTCGGCAGCCGCCCGCATCGGCGGAGTTGCGCCACGGCCGGCTCCGCCAACTCAGCCGTCTGCGGCCCTGTCGCTCGAGGAGAAGTCCGTGCCCGTCCTGAAACGCCTCGAGCGCTATTTCTCGGCGTTCTTCAAGCTTGGCCGGATCTCCCGTATGGCCAAATCGGCCACGGTGAGCGCCTCCGTCATCGAGCCGCGGGTCGATGGATTGGCGCAGGATCTCTATGAGCTGACCGACCGCCAGTCCTCCCTAGAGCAAGAGCGAGATACGGTGGCCCAGCGCCTCGACGGCCTTGACGACCGGTTGGCCCAAAACGCGCCAATGATCGAAGACGCCCAGGCCCGGGTCATCGCGCACAGCGTGCGGCTGGATGAGATTGAGACCGAGATCGACCCCAAAATCGAGGTACAGCTTGCGCCGATCAAGGCCGAGTTGGCCGAGATACGTCGCGCGATGGACCGGTTGTCCACGGACAGCGCCCAACTGGCACGCGGGTTCTCCGAGCTCAGCCGGCGCCTGGATTTACAGCGGTTTCGCCATGGGGAGGCGGCCACGGACACCCCGCCGGCCAGTCTTGCCCGCGAGGGGCTCGATGCCCTGCTCGACAGCTTCTACGGTCGGCTCGAAGATCGCTATCGCGGCTCCCGAGAGCAGATCAAGCAGCGCCTCGCTGTGGCCTATCTGCAGGACGTGCGCGCTGCGGTTGAGGCAACCGAGGGGCGGCCGGTTCTCGATCTCGGTTGTGGCCGGGGCGAATGGGTCGAGCTGGTGCTCTCGGCGGGCATCGAGGCCCGCGGGGTCGACCTCAACCCCGTGCAGATCGCCGATGCCAAAGCGGCCGGTCTGCCGGTCGAGCACGGCGATGCCATGGCCGCGCTAGCCGCAGCCCCCGATGGGGTCTTTGCCGTCGTGACCGCGCATCATCTGATCGAGCATCTGCCATTTGACGGGGTCGCTTGGATGGCGCGGGAAGCGCTGCGGGTCCTCGCCCCCGGCGGCGTTCTGATCGTCGAGACGCCGAACGCCCGCAACCTGATCGTTGGCGCGACCACCTTCCACATCGACCCGACCCATGTCCGCCCGCTCCCGGCCGAAGTGCTGACGACCCTGTTCGACACCATCGGCTTTGCGCCGGTCGAGCCGCGCCCGCTTCACCCGTCCGATACCCGCGAGGGGTTCCTGCGCGAGAACCGGGCCGACCCGCACGTGGCCGAGCTGTTGTTCGGCCCGCAGGATCTCGCGGTGCTCGCCACGCGCCCGGCGATCCTCTGAGCCCATGCGTGTCGGCGTCGTCACCACCCAGGCTCCGTTCATCATCGGAGGGGCCGAGCGGCACTCGGCCAATCTGGTCACGGCGCTGAAAGCCCGCGGGCACGAGGCGACCGAGATCTCGATCCCGTATAAATGGTATCCGGCCCGGGCGCTGGTCGACCATGTGCTGGCCGCCAAGCTGATCGATCTGACCGATCTCGGCTATCCGGTGGATTTGGCGGTGGGCCTGAAGTTCCCGGCCTATCTGGTGCGCCATCCCAACAAGGTGTTCTGGATCCTGCACCAGCATCGCCAGGCCTATGATCTGTGGGAGGCGGGGATCTCCGAATTGCAGCACGATCCCGACGGCGCCGGGGTGCGTGAGTTGATCCGGGCCGAAGACCGGGCAGCGATCGGCGCCTCGGGCGCCCGGGTCTATGCCAACAGCCGCAACGTCACGGACCGGCTGCAGCGTTATCTGGGGCTCGGCTCGCAACCGCTCTACCACCCGCCGCCGAATGCCGAGCGGCTGCGTCCGGGGCCCTTTGGCGACTATCTCTTTGCGCCGTCACGCTTGGGTCCTAACAAGCGCCAGGCTTTGATGATCGAGTCGCTCGCCCACGCGCCCGGCGTGCGGCTGAAGCTGGCCGGCCCGCCGGATGCGCCCGGCTATGACGACGAACTCCGCCAATTGGCGCGCGCGCGCGGTGTCGAAGAGCGCTGCGAGATCCTGGGTCCGATCTCTGATGCCGAGATGCTAAGGCACTACTCCGAGTGCAGGGGTGTCGTCTTTGTCCCGATCGATGAAGATTACGGCTACATCACGCTCGAAGCGATGCTGTCGGGCAAACCGGTGGTGACCGCGACCGACAGCGGCGGGCCGCTCGAGTTCATCCGTGACGGGGCCGAGGGTGTGGTCGTCGCGCCCGAGCCGGCTGCGCTGGGGGCCGCCTATCTCCGGCTGATGGACGGGGCGGCCGAGGCCGAGCGTATGGGAGAGGCGGCGCGCGCGACCTACCGCGCCAAAGGCATCGGCTGGGACAGGGTGGTCGAGGTGCTGACGGGCGAGCCGCTGCCCCATCCTGCCGAGAGCGCTCCGGTCGACCCCGCCGGCGCTGCGGTGCCCCCCGCGCAGCTCGATCTGTCCGAGATCAAGGACCGGCTCGCCCCGCCTCAGCCTCTGCAAATGCCCTTCGCCGATCTCGGCGCGCTCTTGGCCGCCTATGATTTTGGGACGCATCCTGGGGATTGGGATGCGCAAGAGCCCCTCCACCGGCCGTATTTCGAGACCCATTGGCGGCGCTATTGCGCAACGCTCGCGCTGCTCGAGCCGCTCGTCCCCGAGCGCATTTTGGACATCGGCATCGTCCCGCCCTTTCTCTTCCAGGGTCTGCTCGCCGCGCGCTTTCCTGAGGCCCAGCTCAGCGGCGTTTGGTCGGATCCGCGGCCCTTCGCGCAGACCTTGCAGGCCCGCGGAGCGCCCGGGCGGGATTTCGCCGTCGCGCTCAGCCCCTGCAATGTCGAGCGGGACCGACTCCCCTATGCCGACGGCTCGGTCGATCTCGTGCTTGGTATGGAGATCCTCGAACACCTCGCCGTCGATCCGCTCTGGTTTCTGGCCGAGATCAACCGCGTGCTGGCTCCCGGAGGCCACCTGCTGCTGAGCACGCCGAACATGACCAGCCATCGCAGTGTCACCAAGGTGCTGGGTGGAGCGGCGCCCTATTCCTTTGGCCCCTTTGTGCCGGTCGGAGGGGCTTATGGGCGCCACAATCGCGAGTACGCGCCGGCTGAGCTCCGCGCTCTGGCCGAGGCCGCGGGGTTCGAGACCGGTCGTCTGCTGAGCGCCGATGTCTATGACGACCGCATTGAGCCCGCGACCGCTGCGCTCCTGACAGCGCGCGGAGACCACATGGCGCTGCGCGGCGAGACGCTGTTCTGGTTGGGGCATAAGACCACAGCGCCCGGGGCCGCGCCCGAGGGGCTCTACCATGGCCAACCCGATCAGCATGCGGGCCGGCTCACGCTCGAGCACCGCAGCGCCGAGGGTGTCACGGTCCGCGCCACCAATCTCGCCCGGGCGGACTGGGCAACCGAGGGCCCCTTTGCCATCACACTCTGCCTCGATTGGCAGGATGCCCGCGGGCGGCTGGTGCACCATGGCGCCCAGTATCCGCTACCGACCGGCGTGCCCGTCGGGGCCAGCATCACGGTGCCGTTGGCCCTGGGCGAGCTCGGCGGCGGCGCGAGCCGGGGCACGGTGACGATCGGATTGTTCGAGGCGGGCGCTGGCCGGCTCTCGGGCACGGGGCGCTCCAATACGCTGCGTTTGGCCTGCTCTGAGGCGGCCTTTCTCGGCCTGGTGCGCCCGTGAGCGCGACTGAGCGGCCGCGCATCCATTGGGTCGGCCCGCTCCCGCCAGCCCAAACTGACATCGCGGCGATGACGCGGCGCATCTTGCCGGCCCTCGCCGAGCGGGCCGATGTGGTGCTGTGGACCGATGCCGACCAATGGGACCCATCCCTCGAAGCCCATGCCCTGGTACGCCGCTATGATGCAGGCGCGCATTTCCCTATGCCGCTCGACAGTCTGCCGCCGGCGGCGGGCATCGAGGCCGTGTTCTTCCAGATCGGAAATTCCTGGCTGTTCCACGCAGGGCCGCTCAACCTCGCGCGCCGTGTGCCGGGGGTCGTGGTGCTCCACGATCTGGCCATCCAGGATCTGCTGGCGGGCATGCTCGCCAATGGCCATTTCGAGGCGCGGATCTACCGTGCCGAGATGGCGCGGTGGTATGGGGCGAACGGGCGCAGTGCGGCCGAGCGGATGTTGGCCCGCCGCGCGAGCCCGGCCGACATCGCCGCGACGATGCCATTGTTCGAGATCGCCCTGCCACGGGCCGTCGCCGCGCTGACGCATACCGAGGCCGGTTGGACCGAGGTCGCGGGGCGCGCCATGCTCCCGTCCTGGCAGCTCGATCTGCCCTTTGCGCCGACGCCTGAGATCCCCGCGGCTCGCGCCACGGATGGCCCGCTGCGGCTGGTGCAGTTCGGTTATCTCGCGCCCAATCGGCGGCTCGATCAGGTGCTCGAGGCGCTTGCCGGGGTGAAGCGCCATGTGTGGGCGGAGCTCGACGTCTTTGGAACCCTTTGGGATGAGCGCCATGTGCGCGGCAAGATCGCAGAGTTGGGATTGGTGGACCGGGTGCGGCTGCGCGGATTTGCGCCGGAACCGGAGCTCGATGCGGCCCTCGCCGCGGCGCATCTGGTGTTCAATCTCCGCAATCCCTCGATGGGCGAGGCCTCGGGCAGTCAGTTGCGGATCTGGAACGCCTCCGCGGCCTCGGTCGTGACCGATATCGGCTGGTATGCTGCCCTGCCCGAGGATTGCGTGCTGAAGGTGCCGGCCACGGGCGAAGCCGAGGCGCTCACCGATCTTCTGCAAAGGCTTGACCGGGATCGCGGGCAGTGCTCGGCACTCGGTGCTGCGGGGCGCGCGCGGCTGGTGGCCCGCCACGGTCCCGAGCGGTATGCGCACGGTCTGGTCGAGGCGGCCGCCCGCTATGGCGCCGATGCCCGCGCCGCGCTGATGGCCGAGGCCGCACGGGATCTCTTGGCGCGCACACCGCGCCCTCGTCTGGCCCGGGACCGCCTGGCCGAACAGCTCTGAGCCGCGCTCAGATCAGGCCGGCCCGTGTCGCCCTGCGCACGGCCATCCGGTCGCCTTCGATGTCGAGCATCCGTGCCGCATCCTCGGGCGGCAGCCAAACTGGGTGGTGGTCGGGCTCCAGCGGATCGTGCAGCCGCGCGATCGCCCGCGCGAGATAGATCACCTGCACCTTGCGCGCCCAGTAGTCGTAGTCGCAGAGCCAAGCGAACCGTTGGAAGGCATCGATCCGGCGCGGCGGCCCGCCATCGCGACCTGCGATCCGCCAGCCGGTCTCCTCCAGCACTTCGCGGTGCAGCGCGGCGAGCGGGCTCTCGCCCGGGTCGATCCCACCGCCCGGCAGCTGCAGCTCGCCCTTTTGCCAGACGCAGAGCAGCCCGCCGCCCTGCATGACGATGCCATAGGCGCCGCGGCGGTCGCGGTACCGAATGCCGGGGCGGACGGTCTCTCCAATGCGTCTCATGGCCCTGCTTGTGGCATGCTCGGATGCGGTTTGCCAGAGCGCGCGGGAATCGCGTACACGAGCGCGCAACCGAGATGAGGTCCCATGTCCGAGCCGACCCAAGACCCAGCGCCCGACGGCTTGGCCCCGCACCCGGGTGATGACCGGCTGTTGCCGTTTCAGCTCGAGCGCTCGCAGATCCGCGGGCGGTTCGTGCGGCTGGACCGGACGCTTGAGACCATCCTGACCCAGCACCGGTATCCCGAGCCGGTCTCGGCGCTGGTGGCCGAGGCGGCCCTGGTCACGGCCTTGGTCGGCCAGGCGGTCAAGCTGCGCTGGCGCTTTTCGATTCAGATCCGCGGCGATGGGCCCGTGCGCCTGATCGCCACCGACTACTTCGCCCCCAAGGTCGAGGGCGAGCCGGCCCGCCTGCGCGCCTATGCGGGGTTTGACCGGGGCGATGTGGCCTCGCGACGGGGCAGCCCCTTTGCCTTGCTCGGCAAGGGCGTGATGGGCGTGACGATCGATCAAGGCCCCGATATGCGGCCCTATCAGGGGATCACCCCGCTGGCCGGGCAGTCGATCAGCACCTGTGCCGAGACCTATTTCGCCCAGTCCGAGCAGCTCGCGACCCGGTTCCAGGTGGTGGCCGGCCAGGCCCAAGAACCGGGCGGGGCCATGCATTGGCGCGCCGCGGGGCTGATGCTGCAGCTGATGCCCGACACCGAAGGCCAGGGCTCGGCACCCGATGCGCCCTCGGGCGATGATGGGCTGATGAATGCCGACGATGTGGCCGCTATGGCCCATCCCGCCCGCGCCGAGGATTGGGCACGCGTCAACATGCTGGCGGCCACCGCGGAGGCGCATGAGATGATCGGGCCGCATGTGAGCGTCGAGGCCCTGCTGACCCGCTTGTTCCACGAGGAGACGCCGCGCATCTTTCCAAAACAGCCGATTGCCTTTGGCTGTACCTGCTCGGCGGAGCGGGTCAAGGCGGCGCTGGCGCAGTACTCGGCCAGGGATATCGCCAAGATGACCACGGTGGACGGGCGCGTCACGGCCGATTGCCAGTTTTGCTCCGCGCATTACAGCTTTGACCCGGCGACGCTTGGCTTTGAGGCGCGCAAGACTTCCGAGTGATCAGTTGCTCGGAACCGTCAGGATCTGGCGCACGATCGGCATGGCGGTGTCGGCGGTCATGCCAGGGCGCAACCGGTCGTCATAGAGCAGCCCGAGCAGGGCCGCGTCATGGTCGGTCATCAGCGCGAACTCCTCGTCATCATTGAAGATAGAGGGCCTGAGGGTCGGATCGTCGCGCGCAAGGCCCAGGGTCTGGGCGATCTCCTCCTCGATGCATGAGCGGCGCGAAAGCCCCGTCACCTCGGTGCGGATGTAGACCACAGCAAAATAGATCTCATAGGCCTCGGGCCGGTTCGGCGCGTGGTAATAGAACTCCGCCGCGCAGGGCCATTTCGGGTCGGCCGCCCAGGCATCGAAGAGATCGGATAGGGGCCGGTATTCCTCTTCGCGACGGAAGAGCGCGCCGACCTGCTCACGCCCCGAGCTGTCGAGGAAGAAGATCAGCATGTTCGGATCTGCCTCCGCCCGTCCGATGGTCAGCCCGGTCGCGCGGGTCAGGCGCCGGCCAAAGCCCTGCACGACCGCCACATCAGCCGGCGCATAAGACCCGAACAGACCATAGCGCACCGGGGCCCCCCAGCGGGTCAGAGGCGCGCTGTCATCGGCGCCGATTGCCGAATACCGGCCCTCGACGATCTCGAACTCCGAACCAAAACCGATCTTGGCAAAGTTCCGTGCCAGATCCTCTTGGGTATAGGGCGCATCGATGGGCGCTCGGTCCGCGCGCAGCTTTCCCGCCGCGCGCAGATTGGCGTCCCACCGCGCGAAATCGGCGTCGGAGACCGTACCACCGCAGGCGCACAGCATCAGCCCGAGCGCGATATGTAGGATGCAACGCAGCATTGGGGGAGTGAGCCTCATTGCGCGCCCGATATCAACCATTCCGATCATGTGCGCGCCGGTCTTGACGCGGGCGTGACCGATGCGTCCTCTGAGACGGGGTGCCCGAGGAGAACCCGGCCATGTGCGGACGTTTTGCGGTTGGAGAGGTCGAGATGGCCCGCTGGGACGGCTGGCTCGAGGTCGAAGGCGCCGAGCCATGGCCTGAGCCGAGTTGGAATGTCGCACCGACCCAGACCGCAGCGATCATCGTGGCGGGTGCGCCTCGGAGCCGGCTGTCGGCGCGCTGGGGCCTTGTGCCCCATTGGTGGCGCAAGCCGCTGGCCGAGATGAAGGCGACGACTTTTAACGCCCGCTCCGAAGAGGCAGTCCAAAAGCCGTTCTTCCGCGATGCCTGGCGCCGAGGCCGCTGCCTCGTCCCAGCGCTGGGCTATTTCGAATGGAGCGGTAGGAAAGGCGCCAAGACGCCCTGGTTCGTCACGGTGCAGAGCAACAGTCCCGGGATCTGCTTTGCCGGTCTTTGGGCCGAGGCAATGGTCGACGGCGCGCCGCTGCGCTCTTTCACGGTGCTGACTTGTGCCGCCGGTGTGGCGACGGCGCATCTCCACCCGCGCTCGCCGGTCATCCTGGCCGAGGACGCCTGGGCCGGTTGGCTGGACGGCACGGCGGATGCCGAGGCCCTGATGACCGCTCCGCCTGATTCGCGCGTCGAGCTCTGGGAGGTGGACGGCCGCGTCGGCAATGTGCGGCAAAACGGGCCCGATCTGATCCAACGGGTCGGCCTCGGGCTCTGAGCTAGCCGTTGGCCAGCGGGTGATGCTCTGCCACCAGCGCCCGCAGCCGATCGTCGAGCACATGGGTGTAGATCTCGGTCGTCGACAGATCGGCATGACCGAGCATCTCCTGGATCGCCCTCAGATCTGCTCCATTCTGCAACAGATGCGTGGCAAAGGCATGGCGAAGGCCGTGGGGACTGAGGCCCTTTGGGTCGATCCCCGCCCGCACTGCCAGCGCCTGCAATTGCTGCCAGACCGTGACGCGGCTGAGATGGGCTGCACCCCGGATCGCGGGAAACAGCCAAGGACCGGCTGCACCCGGTGCCTCATCGCGCACCGCCAGCCACTCGGCCAGAGCCGCGCGAGCCAACCCGCCGATGGGCACCAGACGTTGGCGCCCGCCCTTGCCCTTGACATGCAACATGCGCGGATCGCCGCGGGCGGCGGCGACCGGCAGCGAGACAAGCTCGCTGACGCGAAAGCCGCAGGAATAGAGCAGCTCGACGATGGCATGGAGGCGATGGCCCCGGAGCCGGGTCGCCGCCTCGGCCCGCGCGGTCTCAAGCAATTGCGCCACCTGATCGACGCCCAGAACGTCCGGTGCCGCGCGGTGAGGTGTCGCCTGCACAATCCGGGCCGCGGGGCTGTCCTCACGCCAGCCCTCCTCGAGCACGAAGAGATAGAGCCGACGGATCGCGGTCAGCCGACGCGCCCGGGTCGCGGGCGCCCGGCCCAAGGCCTCGAGGCTGGCCAGATAGGCCTCGATATCCACCCGCGAGGCCGTGGCGAGCGATCGGCCACGCCCCGCCAAGTGCTCGGTCAGATCGCGCAGATCCCGGGCATAGGCATCGAGCGTGTGAGCACTCGCCCCCCGCTCGGCCTGCAGAGCCTCGAGAAAGGCACCGATCCAGCCGCCATCCGATCCCGCCTCGGTCATCCGCCGTCCGGCAAGGGAACCGGAACCGTCACGGTCTCGACCGGCGCCGGCAGATCGGCCACCAGGGCATAGCCTGCCAGCCCGATCAGACCCGCCAGGCCCAGCAACAGAGCAAATTTGAACAGTCGAACCATGGTCCCGGTCTTTCCTGTCCCGCTTTGGACGTCGCGCCGGGGTTTTTCCGGCCGCGCCACTCGTGTAAGGCGTTTGAACGCCGCCGAGCCAGAGCGCTCGGTGATGCGGGTGTTGTACCCTGGAGCCCGCTTCTAGGGCAATCGGGCCGTGAGGAGGATCCAATGCCGGGGGAGGCGCCAGCCAGACCGCCACGCCTGCAGCGCACGGTGGTTCTGATCGGGCTGATGGGCGCGGGCAAGAGCTCGGTGGGCCTGCGTCTCGCCCAACGGCTCGGCGTGCCCTTCCGCGACAGCGATGCCGAGATCGAGCGTGCCGCCGGGATGACGATCGCCGAGATTTTCGAGCGCTATGGCGAGCCGCATTTCCGCGACGGTGAACGGCGGGTCATCGCGCGGCTTTTGACCGAAGCGCCGATGGTCATGGCCACGGGCGGTGGGGCCTTCATGAACGCCGAAACGCGGACGCTGATCGGTGGTGGGGCGGTCTCGGTCTGGTTGAAGGCCGAATTGGCCGTGCTGGTCGCGCGCACGGCCGGGCGCACCCATCGTCCCTTGCTGAACCGCGGGGATCCCGAGACGGTGCTCGGCGGGCTGATCGATGAGCGCTATCCCGTCTATGCCAAGGCGGATGTGGCGGTTCAGAGCCGTCTCGAGCAGACCCATGAGGATATGGCGGCTCGCATTGAAACCGCCCTGGCCGCCCATGCCGCGGAGACGGGGCGCGCGATCTTGGTGGAGGCGTGATGGACCGCGTGGAGGTGGGGCTCGGCAAGCGGGCCTATCGGATCGAAATCGGCACAGGCCTTCTGGCCGAAGCGGGGGCCCACCTGTCGCCCTTGCTCAAGCGGCCCTTTGTGGCCGTGGTGACTGATGCGCACGTGGCGGCGGCCCATGGGGAGGCCCTGACCGCGGGGCTCGACGCCGCCGGGCTCCGCTCCGAGATGGTTGTGCTGCCTCCGGGCGAGAGCACCAAATCCATGGCTCGCCTCGGCGAGGTGGTGGACCGGTTGCTCGCCATGAAGGTTGAGCGCGACGACGCGGTGCTCGCCTTTGGCGGCGGCGTCATTGGGGATTTGGCCGGGTTCGCAGCGGCCGTCCTGCGGCGCGGCGTCGATTTCGTTCAGGTGCCGACCACGCTGTTGGCGCAGGTGGACAGCTCGGTCGGCGGCAAGACCGGGGTGAATGCCGAGGCTGGCAAGAACCTGATCGGAGCGTTCCACCAACCGCGCCTCGTGCTCGCCGACATCGCAGTGCTCGAGACCCTGTCCGAGCGGGAGTTCCTCTCGGGCTATGCCGAGGTGGTGAAATACGGCCTGCTGGGCGATGCGGCGTTCTTTGCCTGGCTTGAGTCGAATGGGCCGGCGCTCAAGGCCGGGGACCGGGCGCTGCGGGCCGAGGCGGTGCGCCGCTCCTGCGCCATGAAGGCGGCGATCGTGGCACGAGACGAGCGCGAGGCCGGTGAGCGGGCGCTCCTCAATCTCGGCCACACCTTTGGTCATGCGCTCGAGGCGGCGACGGGGTATTCCGAGCGCCTGTTGCACGGCGAGGGCGTGGCGATCGGCATGGGGCTCGCCTTTGCCGTCTCGGCGCGCATGGGGCTATGCGCCCAAGAGGTGCCAAGCCGGGTCGCCGCGCATCTCGAGGCGATGGGCTTGAAGCGCAGCCTGGGCGATATCTCGGGCGAGCTGCCCGATGCCGATGGCCTGATCGCCCTGATGGGCCAGGATAAAAAGGTGCGCCAGGGACGGCTCGCCTTCATCCTCGCCCGCGGGATCGGCGAGGCCTTTTCGACGCGCGAGGCGGATATGGACGCTGTCCATGCCGTCTTAACCGCGGCTTTGGCCGACCGCGCCTGAGCCTCAGCCTGGCGGGAGCCCCAGCAGATCGCTGTGCGCGATGCGGACACGGGCCGCCGTGGCGCGTGCCGTCTCCCACGCGGTCGCTGTGTCCCCCAAGGCGGGGGCCACAGCCTGGCCGATGCCGCGCGCCAGCTCTCTGATCAAGGCGGTGTCCCGAGGCGCCTCCAGCACCCAATCGCTGGCGCCCTCGATCACCGTGTAGCCCTCAGCCCGAAGCACGCGCACGAACCGCGCATGAGCTGCCGGGCCGAGCGCTGGGCCCAGCCCCTTGTCGCGGCGCTGATCGGTATGAAAAGCGGCCAGCACCGCTGGATCGGCCGCATGGGACGGCTCCCATATCTCCGCGCCCGTATAGCTGAGTGCTGCATAGATCGGCAGGCGCTGCTCGGCGAGCGCCTGGGCCAGCGCCCGCAGCCAGTCCTCGCCAGCCAGATCCAGAAAAGCGGAGGTCGTTACCAGATCCGCCCTCCAGGCGAGCACGGTCTTCAGATCCCGCGCGAGATCGGCGGTCGCGGTCTCGGCCTGCACTCCGGTGGGGGGCGTCACTCGGTCCAGCAACGCCGCGTCCGCATCCACCAGCCGCCAGTGCTGCTTCCGCGGCAATGCGGGCGAAAGGGCCGCCATGGTGTTGCCCGTCCCGGCTCCCAGATCCAAGATCCGCAAGGGCGGGTGGCGCGGCAGCTCCTGGATCATGGTTGCCAGCAGGCCGGAATCGCGCGCGCGCGCGTCTGCTGAGGCGCGGAGGGCCAGCCAATCCGCATCAAAGCCCGTCGTTTCAGTGGGATCGGGAGCGGTCATGGCGCGCGCCCGAGGGTCTCGGCCGGCGGGGCCGTCCATGCGGAGATGGCCGCGCGCACCGCCCCTGCCGTGTCGCGCCAGCTGGGCAAGCGGAGGGCGGCGCGCTGGGCTTCGGCGGCCGCCCGGTGCCGTGCCTCTGCGTCAGCGATCAGCGGCCCGAGTGCCGCGGCCAGAGCTGGTGGATCGTCCGGGGGGACCAGGCGCGCGCCGCCATCGGTTGCCTCGGCAACGGCACCTGCGCGGCAGCCGACCACCGGGAGCCCATGCGCCATCGCTTCGGCAAAGGCCATGCCATAGCCCTCGTAGCGCGAGGCGAGCGCAAAGATGTCCGCCCCGGTGTAGAGGTGCTCCAACGCCGCCCGTTCCACCGGGCCACGGATCTCGACCCGGTCTCGCAGAGGCGGTGTTCGGGCCAGGGTCTTGAGCGTCTCAGCCTGGCTGTCATCGGGCACGGCGCCCACGATCGTCAGTCGCCAGTCGAGGGCGCCAAGCCGACCCAAGGCGGCCAGAAGGGTGTCGTGCCCCTTGCGCCGCGTCAGGCTGCCGACCGAGAGGATGTGCACCGGGCCCTCGACGCGATGCCGCTGGCTGCGCCTGCTGGCCGGTCGGTCGGTGCCGGGACGGGCCACGGCGAGGCGCTCGTCCGGAATGTCGAACAAGCGCTGCACCAGATCTGCGGTCGTCCGGCTGGTGGTGATGACGCCGGCACAGAGCGCGAGGGCCGCGCGCTCGGAGGCCAAAAGCCGGGCGGACAAGGCCTCGGGCAAGCCGGTCTCCAGCCCGAGGGGATGGTGGCAGAGCGCCGTCACCGGGCCCGCGGCGCCGCGGATCGCACGGGCCGGCAGGGCGCCGAGCGCGAGGCCGTCGACCAGGATCGGCCGGCCTGGGGGCGTGGCCGCCAGGCGCGCCGCGGTGGCATCGATCTCGGCCGGCGAGGGGGTGGGAAAGCCCCCCGGCAAGGGCAGGTGGCGCAAGGCGAGGCCGACACCATCCGCCTCGTCCAGCAGCCGTGCTGCATAGCCATAGCCACCCGTCGGCGTGTCCAGCGCCCCTGGCACGGCGAGCATCGCGCAGAGGGAGGGAGCACCTCCGGCAGCGGCGGGCGCTGGGCTCAAGGAGCGCCCTCATACCAAGCGCGGGCCACATGGCTCTCGTTCAATGTGACGCGGATTTTCGCGAGCCCCTCGGAGCCTGGCCCCAGCCGCCCTTCGCGCGCGGCGGCGGCGATGCGGTCATGGATGTGCCGGCAGAGGAACTCGGTGGTGGTCAGTTTGCCCTTGAACTCTGGCAGATCGTCGAGATTGGCATAGGCCAGCGGCTCGAGCGCTGCCTTCAGCGCCGTGTGCGCTCGGCCGATATCCACGACGATCTGGTCCTCGGTCAGGGCTTCGCGGAAGAAGGCGACGTCGACCACATACGTGGCCCCGTGCAGATTTTGAGCGGGGCCGAAGACCTCGCCCGGCAGCGAATGCGCGATCATCACATGCTCGCGGACCTCGACGGCGTACATGGGCGGCTCCTCTCAACCGTATTTGACCCGCGTGGCGATACCCGGCGCCTCGGCGGACAGCAAGCGGGGAATGGCCGGGGCCAAGGCGTCAAAGGCGATCTCTTCGGTCACAAGCGCGTCAAGCCGTGGATCGCTCAGCGCCTCCAGCGCCAATTCGAGCCGTCGGCGATGGCTCGTCGTCGCCCGACGCGGGCCGGCCACATGGCCGACCTGGCTCGAGACGATGGACAAGCGGTTGGCGTGAAACGCGCCGCCCAGCACGAGGCTCACCGGCCGATCGCCATACCAGGATAGCTCGATCACCCGCCCTTCGAACGCAAGACACCCGAGCGCCGTGGCCAGACCGGCCGCGGTTGCAGACGTATGGAAGGTCACAACGCGGTCGCGCGGCAATTCCGTCGGCTCTGCGAACGTCACGTTAAGTTCAAGGGCCAGCGCCCGCCGCGCGCCTATAACGTCGCACAGTATGAGATCGATATCCGACCGGCGGGAGAGGAGCCCGGCGATGAGGCATCCGAGGAGCCCCGCTCCGATCACAGCGACCCGCGTGCCGGGCACAAGCTGGGCGTCCCAGATGGCGTTGAGCGCGGTTTCCGAGTTCGCGGCCAGCACGGCGCGATGGGCGGGCACTCCCGGTGGCACGGGCACGGCCGCTGCACCAGGCACGCGGAACCGGGTCTGATGCGGATGGAGCGCGAACACGGTCTCGCCCAGGCGGTCCGGGTCTCCGGCTGTCACGCGCCCCACGGCGGCATAGCCATAGGCGACCGGGAACGGGAACGCGCCGCGCTGGAAGGGCGCGCGCATGCGCTCATGCTCGCTGGCCGGGACCAGCCCCTGGCTGACCAAGCGCTCGGTCCCGCGCGAGAGACCGCTATAGAGGGTCTCGACCTCGACGTCGCCAGGACCCAGCGGGTCGAGCGTGAGGGCACGCCGCTTGGCCAGACCCGGTGCGGTATAGATCAGCGCTTCGGCGGTCGCCGCGTTTTGCCCTTTGGATGCCATACCCTATCTCTCCCAGCGCCGGTCTCGATCCGCGCATGCGTATCCTATAGGCCTCCCCGACTTTCGGGGTCCAGAACAGGACGACAGCCATGACCTTGACCCAGGATGCAGCGGCCACGGTGCCGTTTCCTCGCCGCCGGCGCGAGGATCCGGTGACCACCCCGGCAGGCTTGCAAAGCCGCTCTTCGCTGTTCGCCAGGCGGATGGGGTTTCTGGCGGTGAACCTTGCCTTGATCGCAGCGCTGGGCGCCGGGGTTTGGCAGGTGTTCGCACCTGGTGGGTTCAGCGTGACCGACTGGGTGATCTTTGTCTGTTTCCTGATCGGCGTGCCTTGGACCGTGATGGGTGTCACCAATGCGCTGCTGGGCCTTTGGCTGCTGCATGGGCGGCGCGATGGGCTGGCACTGGCCGCACCGCATCTTGCCGCTGGCGACAGCAAGCGGCCCCTCGAGAGCCGCGTCGCCGCGGTGATGTTCCTGCGCAACGAGGCACCGGAGCGGGCGCTCGAGCGGCTGGTGGCCATGCGCGAGAGCCTGGAGGCCACCGGTGAGGGCGCGCGGTTCGACGTGCATCTCCTCTCCGACACCTCGGATCCGGAGATCGCGGCCGAAGAGGAGCGTCTGTTCGCCCACCTCCGCCAGCGCTTGGGCGGCCAGCATGCCCATTACCGCCGCCGCAGCGAGAACACGGGCTTCAAGGCCGGCAATCTGCGCCAGTTCGTGATGCGCGCCGGGACAGACTATGACCTGTTCCTGCCGCTCGACAGCGACAGCCTGATGTCCGGCGAAGCGATCGTCTCGATGGTGCGCACCATGGAGGCGTATCCCCGCATCGGCATTCTGCAGAGCTTGGTGGTCGGCAGCCCGGCGACCAGTGCCTTTGCCCGCATCTTCCAGTTCGGCATGCGCCACGGGATGCGCAGCTATACCCTGGGCGCGGCTTGGTGGCAGGGCGACTGCGGGCCCTATTGGGGGCACAACGCGGTGATCCGCATGGGGGCCTTCCGGCGCCATTGCCGCCTGCCGATGCTGGCGGGCGCGCCGCCGCTGGGCGGTCATGTGCTCAGCCACGACCAGATCGAGGCGGTGCTGATGCGCCGCGCGGGCTATGAGGTCCGTGTCATCCCGGTCGAGGGCGAGAGCTGGGAGGACAATCCCCCGACGCTGCAGGATTTCACCAAGCGGGATCTGCGCTGGTGCCAGGGCAACATGCAGTACTGGAGCCTGCTCGGCATGCCTGGCTTGCGGCCTGTGTCCCGCTTTCAGGTCATCGCGGCCATCATGATGTATCTGGCAGCGCCCGCCTGGATGCTGATGACGGTGGCCGCGGCGGCCAAGGTGTTCGAGACCGATGGCGGCGGGCTCGACGCTGCGCTGGGCCTGGCGATGTTCTTCATCATGTTCGCGGTCAGCTTGGTGCCAAAGCTCGCCGGCCTGGCCGATATCGCGCTGAGCCCTGGGGGTGCGACGCGTTATGGCGGGCGTCTGCGCTTTGCGCTCGGTGGCCTGGTCGAGGCGCTGTTCTCAATCCTGACCGCGCCGGTGGTGGCCTTCCGCGTGACGCTATTCCTCGGCGGCCTTCTATTGGGGCGGACGGTCACTTGGTCGGGCCAGAACCGCGATGCGTATCGGCTGAGCTGGGCGGATGCGGGGCGCGGTCTGTGGCCCCAAACGCTCTTCGCTTTGGGGCTTGCCGCCCTGATCACCGCGATGGTCGGAACTGGCACGTTGATTTGGGCCGCACCCATGATTGCGGGGCTTGGGCTGTCGATCCCGCTCGCGGTGCTGACGGCCGATCCGCGCTTTGGCGCTTGGGCCGCGCGGGTCGGGCTCTGTGCGGTGCCCGAGGACATACAGCCGGCCCCGATGCTGGCCCGACTGTCGGAGACGCGGCTCGAAGACCCGCTGCCCAAGGCCGCGTGATGGGCGGGGCGCAATTGCCCCACCATTTTGCCGCAACTGGCACCATTCTCGGCAAGCGCATCGGCGCATAGACTGCGCGCTGATCGTTCATCGGCCTTGGCGGAGGTGCCCCCATGTCGCTCGCGCAACCCTATCTGCTGTTTCTGGGCGATGCGCCCGACGCGCTGGCGGCCAAGGTCGCCCAGGGCATTCGGGACTGGCGCCCCGATGCCGCCGTGGGCCAGCTGCGCCTGCCCGGCTGCAACGCCGATATGGGCCTGCCCGAGATGACCGTCTCGCAGGCGCTGGAAGCCGGCGCCCAGACCCTGGTGATCGGCGTTGCGAACCGGGGCGGCGTGATCTCGGAGGCGTGGACCAAGGTCTTGGTCGAGGCGCTTGAGGCGGGGATGGACCTCGCCGCCGGCCTGCACACGCTGCTGCGCAACCAACCGGCGCTGGTCGATGCGGCGGCGCGCCATGATCGCCGTTTGCACGATGTGCGCCTGCCGAACCGGCCCTATCCCATCGGCGACGGCAAGCGGCGCTCGGGCAAGCGGGTGCTCGCCGTGGGCACCGATTGCTCCTGCGGCAAAATGTACACAACCTTGGCGCTGGAGAAGGCGATGCATGAGGCGGGACGCAAGGCCAGCTTCCGCGCCACCGGCCAGACCGGGATCCTGATCACCGGCGAGGGTGTGCCGCTCGACGCCGTAGTGGCCGATTTCATGGCCGGTGCGGTCGAGGCGCTCACCCCGGACAATGACGACGACCATTGGGACGTGATCGAGGGGCAGGGGAGCCTCTACCATCCCTCTTTTTCGGGCGTGACCATGGCGTTGATCCACGGCGGCGCGCCCGATGCGCTGATCCTGTGCCATGAGCCGACACGGTCGCATATGCGCGGTCTGCCGCATTACGATGTGCCGAGTCTCGACGAGCTGAGCCCTCTCTCGCTCGGGCTCGCCCAGCGCGTGAACCCGGATTGTCGGGTGGTGGGCTGTGCGGTGAACACGGCGGCGCTCTCGGAGGACGAGGCGATGGCCTATCTGGGCGAGACCGAGAAACGCCTCGGGCTGCCCACGGTCGATCCGTTCCGCCAGGGGGCCGCGCGTTTGGCCGAGGCGCTGTGAGCATCACCCTCACCGTCGCCGAGCGGCGGTTCAAGATCGCCGGCGCCTTCACCATCAGCCGTGGCTCGCGCACCGAGGCGCGGGTTGTCGAGGTGCAGCTCTCGAACGGCGAGGCGCGCGGCCAGGGCGAATGCGTGCCCTATGCCCGCTATGGCGAGACGGTCGAGAGCGTCATGGCCGAGATCGAGGGTCTGCGCGGCGCCATCGAAGGCGGGCTGGACCGGGCGGGGCTGCAATCGGCGCTGCCCGCGGGTGCGGCGCGGAACGCGGTGGATTGCGCCTATTGGGACCTCGAGGCCAAGCGCAGCGGCAGGCCCGCCTGGCAATTGGCCGGTCTGCCCGCACCAGGGCCCGAGATCACGGCCTACACCCTCTCGCTCGACACACCCGAGGCGATGCGCGCCAAGGCGGCCGAGAACGCCCACCGCCCGCTGCTGAAGATCAAGCTCGGCGGGGCGGGGGATCTCGACCGCCTGCGGGCCGTGCGCGCCGGAGCCCCCGAGGCGCGCCTGGTCATCGATGCGAATGAGGGCTGGGACGCGGCGGCCTACGGCGCGCTGGCGCCCGAGCTGCTCGGCCTCGGCGTCGAGATGGTGGAGCAGCCCCTTCCGGCCTCGGATGACGCGGCATTGGCCGAGATGGCCCGTCCGCTCCCGGTCTGCGCCGACGAGGCAGGCCACGACCGCGCGACCCTGCCCAAACTCACCGGCAAGTACGATATGCTGAACATCAAGCTCGACAAAACCGGCGGGCTGACCGAGGCGCTGGCGCTGCGGCGCGAGGCCGAGGCGGCGGGCTTTAAGATTATGGTCGGCTGCATGATCGGCTCGTCGCTGGCCATGGCGCCGGCCGTGCTGGTGGCCCAAGGTGCGGCGGTGACCGATCTCGACGCGCCGCTGCTGCTGGCCGAGGATCGTGCCCACCCGATGCATTACGACGCGGCCGGTATTCACCCCGCGCCGCCCGCCCTGTGGGGATGAGAGGAGACCGACCATGAGCCGCATCGTCTATGTCAACGGCGAGTACCTGCCCGAAGAGGACGCTAAGATCTCGGTCTTCGACCGCGGCTTCCTGATGGCCGATGCCGTCTATGAGGTGACCTCGGTGCTGGAGGGCCGGCTCTGCGAATATGCCGGCCATGCGCGCCGGCTCAAGCGCTCGCTGGACGAATTGCAGATGGCCTTGCCGGTCAGCGAGGAGGCGCTGCTCGAGATCCACCGCGAACTGGTCCGGCGCAACGATCTGACCGAGGGCGTGGTCTATCTGCAGGTGACCCGCGGGGCGGCGGACCGGGACTTTGCCTTCCCCGAAAACGCCGAGCCCGGTCTGGTGCTGTTCACTCAAGAGAAATCGATCCTGGCGTCGAAATCAGCCGCGGCGGGCCTGAAGGTGGCCGTGGTCGATGATCTGCGCTGGGGCCGGCGGGACATCAAGACCACACAGCTGCTCTATCCGAGCCTCGCCAAAATGGCGGCCAAGGCGCAGGGTTGCGACGATGCCTGGATGGTCGAGGATGGTTTCATCACCGAGGGCAGCTCGAACAACGCTTACATCGTGACTGGCGACGGGACGATCGTCACGCGGCATCTGTCCAATGCGATCCTGCACGGGATCACGCGGGCCTCGGTGCTGAGCCTCGCCGAAGAGGCGCAGATGAAGATCGAGGAGCGGCCTTTCACCGTCGAAGAGGCAAAAGCCGCCCGCGAGGCGTTCATCACCTCGGCCTCAAGCTTCGTGAACCCGGTGGTCGAGATCGACGGCGTGCAGCTGGGCGACGGCGCGCCGGGGCCGGCTGCGACCCGGCTCCGCGAGATCTATATCGAGAACGCCCGCGCGAACGCGATCTGACGGCGTCAGCCGGCCGCTGGCCAGCAGGGGCCTCAGGTCCCGGCGGCCCGGAGGAACAGACGTTTTCGGGCTGGCGGCATGCGGGCAACCTCGACCCCGGTGAACACATGCAGCGTGTTCAACTCGTTGTCGATCACCGCATGGTCCGAGACCCAGCCGCCCATGGTCAGATAGGTGCGCAACAGCGGCGGCATGCGCTTCAGCGCCAGCTTTAGATCCGGCTTTTTCAGCCGCAGCATTGAGGCGTAGCGAAAGACCTTGGGCGCTTTCACCCGCGGCAGCCAGCGCTTTGGCGCCAGATGGCGCTCTTTCAGCAGGGCGAAGGCATCGGCGTAGTCATCGGCCTCGATCCCGTGGAAGGAGGAGCATCCGAACAAAAGTTCGACCTTTTCGCTGTCGACAAAGCGGGTCATCGCCGCCCAGGCCACCCGCAGGATATCCGGATCCCGGTGCGCCGGGTGAATGCAGAAGCGGCCCATCTCGACCATGGGCCCCGGATAGCCAGCCAACCCGCTCAGCTCGTAGTATTTGGCAGAATAGCTGTGGCTGATCCCCGATCCGTTGGCCAGCGGCATCATGCGGAAACAGCAGACCAGCTGGCCGCTGCGGGCGTCCTCGACCATCACATGGCGGCAAAGCGGGTCGAATTCGTCCACATCGACGCCGTTTGGGCCGTTGCCGGGGCCGATCTCGAGCCCGCGGCCCGACACAAAGGCCAAGTGGCGCAGTTGCTGACAGGCGAGCACATCCTCAGACGTCTCGGCCAACCGCGATCTGTACCGTCCAGCACCAAGAACGCGCATGGGTCGCCCCCATCTCTCGGGCCTCGCAAGGCCGTCTCTCACGGCCAGTCGCCCCGCGGCGCCTCGCCATTCGGAGCGAGTTAGTTCGGCCGCGTCCACCGTGCAAGACTTTGTTTCACTTGACGGATTTATGACAGCTTGGGCGTTGCGGCGCCGCCGCATCATGGGATCGCAGCCCATATGGCGCAGCGCCTGTTCGCTTGACCCGGGGCAAGGGCCCCGCCACCGTCGGGCACGACCGACCGCCGGCCATGGGAGACGGCTGCATGACGACGACGAGCACGCCCATCAACGGGATCGAGACCTGGATCTTTGACCTCGACAACACGCTCTATCCGCCCGAGGCTGGCCTGCTCTCGCAGATCGACACGCGGATGCGCACCTTCATTATGCGCTTTCTCGACATTGATGCGGACGAGGCGGACCGGTTGCGCGCCCATTATCTCGAGCGCGACGGGATCACGCTCAAAGGGTTGATGCAGCACCACGGGGTCGAGGCGGACAGCTTTCTCGAGGAGACCCACGCCATCGATCTCTCAGGGGTGCGGTGTGATCCGGTGCTGGCGGCGGCCATCGCGGCCCTGCCCGGGCGCAAGATCATCCACACCAATGGCGCACGGCAACATGCTGAGCGGGTGCTGGCGGCGCTCGGCCTCGAGCAGAGCTTCGAGCAGATTTTTGCCATCGAAGACAAAGGGTTCGTGCCAAAGCCCGAGCTGCCCGCCTACACCCATGTGATCCGCGAGGCGGCGATTGATCCAGTCAGCGCCGCGATGATCGAGGACACGGTCGTCAACCTCGTCGAGCCGAAACGGCTGGGCATGGCGACGATCTGGCTCGACCATGGGCAAAGCGGCGCGCCGCATCGCCATGTGGATCTGCGGATCCGCGATCTGATGGCGTTCTTGAGGGAGGCGGCCCAGGATACCTCGGCCGCCTGAGGCTCAGATCTCCACGCTGCCCATCACCTCGGGCGCCAGCACAGGCACGGGGGCAACAAGGCGCTCGAATTCGCCCGGGTCCTGGGCCAGCAGGGGGAAGGTCTTGTAATGGCAGGGGATGACGCCCTGAAGATTGAAGAATTTCTTCACTGCATAAGCCGCCCGAACCGCATCCATGGTGAAATGTCCGCCGATCGGCAGGATCGCATGGGTCGGCTTGTGCAGGTCTTCGAACAGCGCCATGTCGGCCATCACATCGGTGTCGCCGGCCACATAGAGCACCCGCCCCTCGGCCGTGATCACAAAGCCTGATTCGCAGCCCGCATAGACCGGCGCGCCGCCCGGCCCCACGACCGAGGAGGAGTGCACGGCGTTGACCATGGTCACGGCCACATCACCCAAGTGCACGGTGCCGCCCTTGTTCATGCCGATGCCCTCGACGCCCGCGTCTTCGCCGGTGACCCAGCTCACCCAGTCATAGATGCCGACCAGCTTGGCGCCCGTCGCCTTGGCGATCTCGACCGCATTGCCCGAATGGTCGCCGTGGCCATGGGTGATCAGCACATGGGTCGCGCCGGCGATGACCGTGTCGACCTGCGCCTCGTCAAAGACCGGATTGCCGCGCAGCCATGGATCGAGCAGCAGCACTTGCCCCGCCGTCTCGATGCGAAAGCCGGCATGGCCGAGCCAAGTGATCTTCATGGGATCCTCCCGCGGATTGGTGCGATGCGGCGCACAGAATGCCGCCCTCAGCGCGGGGCGCAAGGGGCTGGGACGCGACGGGCCTTGCCGCCCTTGCGCCGCCCCGATAAACCCGGGCGCGACGCCAAGGAGAACGCCCATGAGCATCGACATCGATACCGCCCGGCGGATCGCGCGGCTTGCCCGGATCCGGGTCGAGGAGGAGCGGCTGCCCAAGCTGGCCGAGGAGCTGTCGGGCATTCTCGGCTGGGTCGAGCAACTGGGCGAGGTGGATGTGGACGGGGTCGAGCCCATGACCTCGGTCACGCCCATGGCGCTGGCCATGCGGGCCGATGCGGTCACCGATGGCGGCAAGCGCGACCAGGTCTTGGCCAATGCGCCGGATCACCGCGAGGGCTTCTTCGCTGTCCCCAAAGTGGTGGAGTGAGCATGAGCCAGGAGCTGTCCCGCCTGTCGATCGCCGAGGCCCGCGGCCGTCTTCGCTCGGGCGCGCTGACCGCGCGCGCGCTGACCGAGGCCTGCCTCGCCGAAATCGAGGCCGCCGGCGCGCTGAATGTCTTTGTCCGCGCGACCCCGGACCTGGCGTTGGAGATGGCTGACCAGGCCGATGCCCGGCGCCAGGCCGGCGAGGACGCGCCGCTGCTGGGCATCCCCGTCGGGATCAAGGATGTCTTCTGCACCGAGGGCGTGGGTGCGCAATCCGCCAGCGCCATCCTCGACGGTTTTGTGCCGCCCTATGAGAGCACGGTGACGGCCAAGCTGTGGCAGGCGGGCGCGATCCAGCTCGGCAAGGTCAACATGGACGAGTTCGCCATGGGCAGCTCGACCGAGCACACGGTTTACGGCGCGTGCGTCTCGCCCTGGCGGCGCGCCGGCGATACAGCGGCGATCACAGCGGGCGGCTCTTCGGGCGGCTCGGCGGCGGCGGTGGCGGCCGGGCTCTGCCTGGGGACCGTGGGCACGGACACCGGCGGATCGATCCGCCAACCCGCTTCGTTCACCGGAACCGTGGGGATCAAGCCCACATATGGCCGGTGCTCGCGCTGGGGGATCATGGCCTTCGCCTCGTCGCTGGATCAGGCGGGGCCCCTGGCGCGCTCGGTGCGTGATGTGGCGATCCTGCTCGGCGCGATCGCCGGGCATGACCCCAAGGACAGCACCTCGGCGCCCCATGCGGTACCGGATTTCGAGGCGGCTTTGCAGGGCGATCTGCGCCGCCGCCGCATCGGCCTGCCCGTCGAGTACCGCGAGGGCGTGACTGAGGAGACCGCGGCGCTTTGGGATGAAGGCGCGGCGATGCTGCGTGCCGCAGGCGCCGAGACGGTCGAGATCCGCCTGCCGCACACCAAATATGCGCTGCCGGCCTATTACATCATCGCGCCGGCCGAGGCGTCGTCGAACCTCGCGCGCTATGACGGTGTGCGCTATGGCCACCGGGCGACGCTTGGCCAAGGCGACGGGGTCGTGGATCTCTACGAGAAGACCCGGGCCGAAGGCTTTGGCCCCGAGGTGCAGCGCCGGGTGATGATCGGCGCCTATGTGCTCTCGGCCGGGTATTACGACGCCTATTATCTGCGCGCGCAAAAGGTCCGCACGCTGGTTCGACGGGATTTCGAGGCGGCGTTCGAGCAGGTCGACGCGATTCTGACGCCGGTCACTCCGGGGCCGGCCTTTGGGCTCGGAGAGCTCGAAGGCGGCGATCCGGTGCAGATGTATTTGCAGGATGTCTTTTCGGTGACGCTGAACCTTGCGGGCCTGCCAGGGGTCGCCGTTCCCTTGGGGTTGGCCGGCAATGGCCTGCCCATGGGTCTGCAGCTGATCGGCAAGCCATGGGGTGAAGCCGCGCTGCTCGACACGGCCTACGCCCTTGAGGCTCAGGCAGGCTTTTCAGCCGCCCCCGAGACGTGGTGGCGATAACGACGAGGAGGCGCGCTCCGGCGCCTCAGCTGACGATGCTCAGCCCAAGGAGGAGCGCCGCCATCCAAAGCGCGATCCCTCGGCCGAGACCGAAGACGATCGCCAGCACGGTGGGTATGAACACAACAAGCAGCCCCACTTCCGAGGGGGACAACGCCATGTCATTGATTAGGCCGTTGATTGGATCAAAATCCATAAGGTGCACTCCACGCGTGAACAGCACCCCAACCAAACTCCCTGCCAACATATAAACCACGATTCGCGAATTAAGGCAAGATCATGGCGGGCCGTGCGGGCGCAGCCGAGGCCTCAGCGCACGCCGATGTGAAGCAGCCGGCGCATCGCTGCGATGCCGAGTGCCGGGCCAATTGCCAACAGCGCGAGCGCGAGCGGCCATCCGAGCGCGCCGGCTGCAATTGGCGTGGCCTGCACGGTGACGGCCGTCAGCAGGAAGCCGATCGATGTCTGCAGGGTCATCAGCGAGCCCGCGCGCTCGGGCGGGGCCGCATCGGCCACCATGGTCGAATAGAGCGC